>CAIVVS010000226.1 GCA_903909415.1 uncultured Pseudomonadota bacterium
ACCATGGCGGGGACACAGGCGTCCCGCGCACAGGGATGTGCCGATCCGACGCGATGCCCGCTTGCCGTCCGGGACTGCGCGCAAGCCAGCGCAGTCGCAGCACCCGAGGAAATCGCCATGCCGAGTACCTGGTTCGCCTGACCCCCGTTTCCCGTACCTGAAGAAAAGCCCATGCCTGACTACCTCCGACCCCATTCCCTGGACCGCGCCGTCGCGATGCTGTCCGAGCGGCGCGCGACCATCCTCTCCGGCGGGACCGATTTCTACCCGGCGCGGGCCTACCGCCCGGTCAGCGAAGACGTGCTCGACATCGCCGGCATCGCCGAACTGCGGGGCATCTCCGAGCAGGCGGACCACTGGCGCCTGGGTGCGGCGACGACCTGGACGGACATCCTGCGCGCAGACCTGCCCCCCTGGTTCCGCTGCCTCAGGCTGGCGGCCGCCGAGGTCGGCGGCATCCAGATCCAGAACACCGGCACCATCGCGGGCAACATCTGCAATGCCTCGCCGGCGGCCGATGGCGTGCCCGCGCTGATGGCGCTGGGCGCATCGGTGGAGCTCGCCAGCGCGTCCGGCACGCGCACCATGGCGCTGGAGCACTTCATCACCGGCGTGCGCCGCACCGAATGCCGCGCCGACGAACTGGTCAGCGCGGTGCTGGTGCCCAAGTGGAGCGAGCGGGCGCGCAGCGGTTTCCTCAAGCTGGGTTCGCGCAAGTACCTGGTGATTTCCATCGTCATGGTGGCGGGCATCGTGGACCGGGACGGTGCCGGGCGCATCGCGAAGTCGGGGTTCGCCATCGGCGCCTGTTCGCCGGTCGCGCGGCGCCTCGGCGGGCTGGAGCAGGCGCTGCAGGGGCGCGCCTGCGGGGGCGAATTCGATGGCCTGGTGACGCTGGATGAACCCGGCGTGCTGTCGCCCATCGATGATGTGCGTGGCACGGCGGCCTATCGCCGGGATGCGGCGACCACGCTGGTGCGCCGACTGGTGTCGGAGCTTGCCTCGTGAACGGCCGTTCGAACGATCCCACCGTGGCCGGGCGCGTGCCGGTTTCCTTCACGCTCAACGGCAAGGCCTGCGCGGTCGACGTCGCGCCGGCCCGGCGCCTGACCGAGCTGCTGCGCGATGACCTCGGCCTGACCGGCACCAAGATCGGCTGCAACGCCGGGGATTGCGGCGCCTGCACCGTGCTGCTGGACGGTGAGCAGGTATGCGCCTGCCTGGTGCCGGCCGCGCGCCTCGAGGGCCGCAGCGTCACCACGGTCGAGGGGCTCTCGCAGGACGGCAAGCTGGTCCGCCTGCAGCAGGCCTTCATCGCCAAGGGCGCGGCGCAGTGCGGCATCTGCACGCCGGGCATGCTGATGGCGGCCACCGACCTGTTGTCGCGCAACCCGAACCCGGACGAAACCCAGGTGGCCGACGCGCTGGGCGGCGTGCTGTGCCGCTGCACCGGCTACCGCAAGATCGTGGAAGCGGTGCTGGCCGCCGCTGCGGGCGACGTCGCCCTGGCGCCGGTGCCGGCCTCGGGCCAGGCGGTCGGCAGCAATGCCACCAAGGTCGACGGCGTGGCCAAGGTGACCGGCAGCGAGGTGTTCGGCGCCGACCAGTACCCGGCGGATGCGCTGTGGGTGCGGCCGATACGCTCGCGCCATGAGAAGGCACGCTTCACGCTGGGCGATTTCGGCCCGCTGAAGGCGCGCCACCCCGGCCTGCTCGACGTGGTGACGGCGGACGACGTGCCGCACAACCGCTACGGCATGTTCCCGGACACCAAGGACCAGCCGGTGCTGGCCGACGGCCATGTGCGCTACCGCGGCCAGACGGTGCTGCTGCTGGTCGGGGACTACGACGCGGTGATGGCGATACCCGAGGACGAGCTGCCCATAGCCTGGGAGGTGCAGGAGGCGCGCCGAGAGATCGACGAGGCGCTGGCGCACACCGGGGACCCTCTGCACCCGGGATCGCCGGACAACGTGCTGATACGCGGCTTCCTGCAGAAGGGCGATGCGCCGTCCGCTCTGGCCGGCGCGGCGTTCACCGCGGAAGGCGATTTCACCACCGGTTTCGTGGAGCACGCCTACATCGAGCCGGAGGCGGGGCATGCGGAGCGCGTGACCGAAGGCGGCGTGGACCGCATGGTGATCTTCGTGTCCACCCAGTCGCCCTACATGGACCGCGACGAGCTCGCGCGCGTACTCAAGGTCGCGCCCACGCAGGTGAGGATCATCCCGTCCGCGGTGGGCGGCGGATTCGGCGGCAAGCTGGACATGACCCTGCAACCCCTGCTGGCGGTGGCGGCCTGGAAGCTGCGCCGCCGGGTGCGCTCGGTGTACAGCCGCCCGGAGTCCATGGTGTCCACCACCAAGCGCCATCCCTCGCGCATCCATGCGCGCTTCGGCTGCGACGCGGACGGCAAGCTGCTTGGCTGCGATTTCACCGGCGACTTCAACACCGGCGCCTATGCCTCGTGGGGGCCGACCGTGGCCAACCGCGTGCCCATCCACGCCAGCGGCCCGTACTTCGTGCCCAACGTGCTGGCGAAGACCCGCGCGGTCTACACCAACAACGCGGTGGCCGGCGCCTTCCGCGGCTTCGGCATCCCGCAGTCCACCATGGCGCACGAGGCGCTGCTCGATGAACTGGCGGAGCAGGCCGGCATCGACAAGCTGGAGATCCGCCACCGCAACGCGATCCGCGCCGGGCAGGCCACCGCCAGCGGCCATGTGCTGAAGGCCAGCGCCGGCCTTGCGGAATGCGTGGCGGCGCTGCGTCCGCGCTGGACCGCCGCGCGGCGCGAGATCGACGCGTTCAACGCAGCCCAGCCGGACCTGGGCCCGGCCGCCGGCCTGCGCCGCGGGCAGGGCATCGCCTGCATGTGGTACGGCATCGGCAACACCGTGATCGCCAATCCCTCGACCATGCGCGCCGGCCTGCGTCGCAACGGGCGGGTGATGTTCTACAACGGCGCGGTGGACATCGGGCAGGGCTCGAACACCACGCTGGCGCAGGTGCTGGCCGACGCCGTCGGCATCACCATGGATCGCATCGACTACGTCATGGGCGACACCGACCTCACCGCCGACGCCGGCAAGTCCTCGGCCTCGCGCCAGGCCTTCGTGTCGGGCCGGGCGGCACAGATCGCCGGCGGCGAGCTGCGCCGGCGCATGCTGAGCCTGGTCGAGGCGCGCGCGGACGCGCGGCTGCGCCTGGACGGCAACTGGCTGGTCGCGCAGGACGCCGACGGCGAGAAGCGCATCAATCTGGACGAACTGCCGGTGGACGCGCGCGGGGACATCCTGGTGGCCGAAGGCAGCTTCGATCCGCCCACCGTGCCGCTGGACAAGAACGGCCAGGGCGTTCCGTATGCGACCTACGGCTTCGCCGCGCAGATGGCCGAAGTGGAGGTCGACCTGGAACTGGGCACGACCAGGGTGCTGCGCATCACCGCGGCGCACGACGTCGGCCGTGCGCTGAATCCCGACCAGGTGGAAGGGCAGGTGCAGGGCGGCGTGGTGCAGGGACTGGGCATGGCGCTGATGGAGGAGTATTTCTCCGGGCGCACCGACAACCTGCATGACTACCTGATCCCCACCATCGGCGACGTGCCGCCCATCGACGTGATCCAGGTGGAGGACCCCGAGCCGCTGGGGCCCTGGGGCGCCAAGGGCGTGGGCGAGCCGGCGCTGATCCCGACGCCGCCGGCGATCTTCGGCGCGATCCACGACGCCACCGGCGTGCGCGTGCGCCAGGCGCCGGCCACGCCGGACCGGCTGCGCAGCTGGATACTCGCCCGATCCGCCAAGCGCTGAGCGCGGGCCGTCGCCCCCATGTACCTGCCGGCGCAACACACGATCCGTGACCGCGATGCCGAGCGCGCCAACGCACTCGCGCTGATGCGCGAGTGCCCGTTCGCGATGCTGGTGAGCACCGGCGAGGACGGGGAACCCTTCTTCACGCACCTGCCGGTGGCGGCCGCGGAGAAGGATGGCGCCATCCGCATCGAGGGCCACGTGGCCCGCGCCAATCCGCACTGGAAGCTGCTGGAGGCGGGGCGCGCAGGGGTGCTGGTGTTCCGCGGGCCGGATGCCTACCTCTCGCCGCGCATGTATCCCGATGTGCGCCGCGTGCCCACCTGGAACTACATCGCGGTGCACGCGCACGGTCCGATCCGGCTGGTTGATGATCCCGGTGCCAAGGACGCGCTGCTCAAGCGCCTGATCGCGGGGCATGAACCGTCCTATGCGGCGCAATGGCGCGGCCTGGAGCGCGCCTTCCAGGACACCATGCTGGGCGGGATCGTCGGCTTCGAGATGCAGGTGGACCGGCTGGAAGCCAAGTTCAAGCTCAACTCGAACCGTCCCGAGGCGCACGCAGCCACGCTGGCCGAGTACGAGTCCGGCACGCCCCGGCAGCAGGAAGTGGCCGCGTGGATGCGGCGGCTGGGACTGGACGGGAGCGGGGCATGAGCGCGGCGCCCGGCGAGGCCCTCCAGTGGCAGCCCGCGGTGGACGAGCGCTTCATGCGCGACGCGATGGCGCTCGCGCGACAGGCCGAGGCCGCCGGCGAGGTGCCGGTGGGCGCGGTGCTGGTGAAGGGCGGCGTGGTGGTCGGGCGCGGCTACAACCGGCCGATAGGCGCGCACGACCCGAGCGCGCATGCCGAGATCGCGGCGCTGCGCGACGCCGGCGCGAACGAGGCGAACTACCGGCTCGCCGGCAGCACGCTGTACGTGACCCTGGAGCCCTGCGTGATGTGCGCCGGGGCGATCATGCACGCGCGCGTGGCGCGGGTGGTGTTCGGCGCCCGCGATCCCAAGACAGGGGCCTGCGGCAGCGTGGTGGACCTGTTCGCCGAGGCGCGGCTGAACCACCACGCGGAGGTCACCAGCGGCGTGCTCGCCGGGGAATGCGGCGCCATGCTGAGCGCGTTCTTCGCGGCACGGCGCAAGCGCGAGGGCCGGCCGGGGCAGGACCATGCCGCGGATTGAGATCAGCATCCCGCGCCAGGAACTGGTGCTGCGCGATGACGCCGGCGCCGGGCTGCGGCGCTACGCCGTGTCCACCGCGAGGAACGGCGCGGGCGAGCGCAACGGCAGCAACTGCACGCCGCGCGGCAGCCACATCATCCGCGCCAGGATAGGCGCGGGCCAGCCCGTGAACACCGTGTTCCGCGGACGGCGCCCGACCGGGGAGCTCTGGACGCCGGAACTGGGCGCGGCCAATCCCGGGCGCGACTGGATCCTCACGCGCATCCTGTGGCTGTCGGGCACGGAGCCGGGCTTCAACCGGCTCGGCGACTGCGACACCATGCGCCGCTACGTCTACATCCATGGCAGCCCGGACACCGTGCCCATGGGGGTGCCGGGATCGATCGGCTGCGTGCGCATGCGCAACGCCGACATCCTGGAGCTGTTCGACATGGTGCCGCCGTACACGGTGGTGGACATCGCGGGATGACGCACGCAAAGCAACGACGACAAGCAGGCTGACGCGCGGCGCCGGTTCCGGCGCCGGGTTCCAGCACGACCATGAACGACCGACAGGAGAACACGATGGGCATGCCGCAAGCCGACCTCGACCGGGACCTGATCAACGCCGCGCTGCCGTACTGGGAGGCGGAGGCGCTGGTCGCGCGCCGCTTCTTCGACGCCAAGCCAGGACCCGAGGCCCAGCTGCGCTGGCTGCGCGCCCAGGTCTGGAAGGAACTCAATCCGGTGGACGGCTACTTCAACGGCATCCACCGCGAACTGTCGAACCTGGCGGATGCCTTCCCCGGGCTGGAGAAGACCGTGGACCGGCATGCGTTCTCCTTCCAGATGCGCCAGATCGTGGAGGAGTTCGAGCACTACGTGATGTTCGCCGACATCCTCGAGATGGTGTCGGGCAGGAAGCTGGACCCGTCCGAACTCACGCAGCTGCCGCAGGAGCGCAAGCTGGGCGAGCTGCGCCGCAGCCTCGCGGAATCGGGTTCGGAGATCGACCGGGCCGCGGTGCTGTTCACCGAAGGCGGCGGCGCCCGGCTGTTCCGCGAAGGCGCGAAGCTCACTGGCGGGGAACTCGAGCGCAAGATCGCGCACGCCATGCAGGTGATCTACGACGACGAGCGCGACCACTTCAAGGAAGGCGCGAAGCATGCGGCCGAGCTGATCAAGTCGGATGCGGACCTGGCCCGCATGAAGGACGGCATCGTGGCAGTGAGCAGCCAGCGCGTGGCGATGCGCACCGAGATGTTCGGCCAGCCGGTGCCGCAGGCCGAGCTGGATGCCTTCATCGCCGCGACCCGCGCGCGCATCGCCCGCGGCGAGGTGCTGGAGGCCGGTTGAGCCGGAATCGGCCCAGAAACAGGATAAGTGGCTGTTTTAATTAATCTTTTCGAATAGGCGCCGGATGCCGGCCGTATCCGGCTTGAGCAGGGCGCCGCGTTCGGTAATCAGTCCGGTGATCAGTTCGGCCGGGGTGACGTCGAAAGCGGGGTTGGCGACCTGCACGCCCTGGGGCGCCCAGCGCTGGCCGCCCCAGCCCAGCACCTCGTCGGCCGGTCGCTCCTCGATCGGGATGGCATCGCCGCTGGCCAGTTCCAGGTCGAAGGTCGACAGCGGCGCGGCGACATAGAACGGGATGCCGTGGCGCTGCGCCATCACCGCCACGGTGTAGGTGCCGATCTTGTTGGCGGCATCGCCGTTGGCGGCGACGCGGTCCGCGCCGACCACCACCATGTCGACGCGGCCCTGCTTCATCAGGTGGCCCACCATGTTGTCGGTCACCAGCGTGACCGGGATGCGCTCCTGCACCATCTCCCAGGCGGTGAGCCGCGCGCCCTGCAGGAAGGGACGCGTCTCGTTGGCGATCACGGAGACATTGCGGCCCAGGTCGCGCGCCGAGCGGATCACGCCCAGCGCCGTGCCGTGGCCGCCTGTAGCCAGGGCCCCGGCGTTGCAGTGGGTCATGATGCGCGCGTCCTGCGGCACCAGCGCCGCGCCGGCCGCGCCGATCGCGCGGTTGATCGCAATGTCCTCGGCCAGCATGGCCATGGCTTCGCGCTCCAGCGCCTGCGCGGCGTCCGGAACCGGCAAGGTTTTCAGCGTCGCGTGCAGCGCCTTCATGCGCGACAGCGCCCAGAACAGGTTGACGGCGGTGGGGCGGCTCGCGGCCAGCACCTGGAAGGCCGCGGACAGCGCGGTGTCGAACGCGGGGCGGCTGTCGGTGCGGTGCTCGTGCGCCTCGGCTGCGATGCCGAAGGCGGCGGCGCAGCCGATGGCCGGCGCGCCGCGCACCACCATGTCGCGGATCGCGACGGCGACTTCCGCCGCATCGTGGCAATTGACGATGTCGAACGATCGGGGCAGTACGCGCTGGTCGATCAGGTGCAGCGAGTGGTCTCGCCACACCATGGCCTGCACGTTCGCGGGGCTCGCTGCCCCGGTGGCCATGGCGGACTCAGATGACACGGTCGTCTCCCCCGTCGACCGCGATCTGCGCGCCGGTGGTCTTGGCGAACAACGGGCCGCAGAGTTCGGCGGCCAGCTCGGCCACGTCGCGGCTGGTGACTTCGGTGCGCAGCAGGTTGCGCTTCTTGTACTGCTCGATGCTCATGTCGTAGGCCTTCGCGCGTTGTGCCAGCACCTCGGGCGTCCAGATGCCGGTGTCGAACACCGAGTTCGGATGCAGGCTGTTCAGCCGGATGTTGTCCGCGGCCCATTCCAGCGCGGCGACGCGCACCAGTTGGTTGAGCGCGGCCTTGG
The DNA here is from genome assembly GCA_903909415.1 of uncultured Pseudomonadota bacterium. Next base: position 7,742 of record CAIVVS010000226.1, read on the forward strand.
ACGCGGAGTAGGCCGCCGCGCCGGGACCGGGCGCGGGGACGTTCTTGGATCCGATCACCGCAACGCGGCCGCCGCGCGGCGCGAGCTTCAGGAAAGGATGGAGCTTGCGCAGCAGTGCCAGGTTGGCATCCAGGTTGATGTCCATGGTCCTGCGCCATTCATCGGTGGCGAGATCGGCGATGCGCCGGCTCGGCGGGAAGATGCCGGCATTGAGCACCAGCATGTCCACGCCGCCGCAGGCGAACACTCCGCGCCGGATCGCGGCATCCACCGCCGCCTCGTCGGTCAGGTCGCAGGCGATGCCGATGAAGTCGGCACGCTTCAGGAGGCCTTCCACCGCCGGGTTGCGGTCCAGTGCGATCACCGCGGCGCCGCGCGCGAGGAAGGCATCCACGGCCGCGCGGCCGATGCCGGACGCGGCGCCGGTGATGAGAACCACTTCGCCGGTGAACGCCGGGGGCTTGCCGCCCTTCTTGAGCTTGGCCTGCTCCAGGTCCCAGTACTCCATGTCGAACAAGTCGCGCGAGGGAAGGGGCTCGTAGCCGCCCAGTACTTCCGCCGACTGCACCACGTCCATGGTGTGTTCGAACAGGTCCTCGACGATGGCGGCGTCCTTGGCGGTGCGGCCGATCGCGGCGAGTCCGTACGCCGGGTCCAGCGCGGCGCGCGGCGCCGGGTCGAGCATGGTCTTGCGGTCCTTCGCCTGCGGTTCGTGTCGCCGGAACCACTCGCCGTAGGCGGCGGCGTAGGCGGCCACGTCGCCGCCCAGCATCGGGATGCGCTTGGTGCGGATCACGTGGTCGGGTGTGACCGGGCCGCGCTGCGAGATCGCCGCGACGTCGGCGCGCCGCGCATAGCCGAGCGTGCGGGGTGTGCTCACCGTGCGCAGGATCATCGGCGCACCGGCGGCGTCCGACACCTGCCGGCGCAGCGCCGCCTGGGCCAGCGGCTCGGCCGTGGCCGGCGCGTCGCTGGTCCTCGCCACCGACCAGGCCTTGTGCTGCTTCAGGTAGGCCTCGGCCATGCCGACCAGCTCGATCATGCGTTCGTAGGACTCGCGCGCGGTGGCGCCGAAGGAAAAGATGCCGTGCTTGTGCAGCACCATGCCGATGGTGCCGGGCCCGGCCTGCTGCGCGAAGGCCAGCGCGCAATGGCGCGCCAGGTCGAATCCCGGCATCAGGTAGGGGATGACCACGCAGCGCTCGCCGTAGATCGCCCTCAGGCGCCGCTCGCCATCGGTGGTGTCGCTGACGGCCAGCACCGCATCCGCATGGGTATGGTCGACGAACTTCGCCGGCAGGCAGGCATGCAGGATGGTTTCCACCGACGGCGCCGGGGCGCCCGAGCGGGTCATGCAGGTCGCGAGCTGGTTGACCATCCCGGGGTCGGACAGCGCGGGCAGCTGCGCCAGCCTGGCCACATGGTCCAGGCGCACCGGGGCGAAGCCGGCCACCTCGATGGTCTCCAGGTCCCAGCCGCTGCCCTTGACGTAGAGCACGTCCTGCATCGCGCCGAAGACGTCCTGCTCGCGGACCTTGACCGAGGTATTGCCGCCGCCGTGCAGCACCAGTGCGGTGTTGCGGCCCAGCAGGCGGGAGGTGTACACGCGCAGCGCGAGGTCGTCCTCGCAGTTCGCGGCCTCGGCATCGTTCCACAGGCTTTGCATCCGGATTCCGGGGCTTGGGCAGGGCGCGAATTATAATCCGCGCCACCATGGTCACCGTACGCGTTCTGGATTGGGACTCGGCCTTGCCGCTGGCGCGGCCGGTGCGCTTCGAGGTGTTCGTGCGCGAGCAGGGTGTCCCTGTGGAACTGGAATGGGACGAGTTCGACGCGTCCAGCGACCATGCGATCGCGGGCGATGAAGGCGGCACGGTGGTGGGCACGGCGCGGCTGGTACCGGCGGGCGCGGGCGAATTCCGCATCGGGCGCATGGCGGTGCTGGCGGCTCACCGCGGTCAGGGCGTGGGCGCGGCCCTGCTGGAGGCGATGCTGCGGCGGGCGCGCGAGCGCGGCGCGCGGCTGGTCGTGCTGCATGCCCAGTTGCATGCGGCGGACTTCTACCGCCGCTTCGGCTTTGCGCCGCATGGCGCGCAGTTCGAGGAAGCCGGCATCCCGCATGTGGAGATGCGACTGGCGCTTTGAGTGCGCGGTCGGGGGTCAGCCCGCGGAAGCGAACTCGAACCTGACCGTCTCGCCGATGCTTCCGTCCGGGTTGAACGTGCGCTCGGCGAACTCGCCGCGCCCGTCGGCATCCATTCGGATGAAAGTGGAGCAGCGCGTGCCATAGGTCGCGCCGCGCAGCGGATCCGACGGGATGCGCAGCGACGAGAGCCAACGCTCCCGTTCCGGGCCGACGCCGGTATCGGGCAATGCCGCATCGGGCGCGGGCGTGGTGTCGTCCAGCAGCGTGAGGCCTGCCTCGGCGTCGACCTTGCCGTCCAGCAGGCGCGCGAGGCGGGCGCGTCCCTCGACGACCTTGGGCCAAGGCGTATCGAGCAACTGGTTGGACAGGCCATGTACGCCGGGCGATACCCATTCGTGCGGACCGCCGCGGTTGGACAGGAAGCCCATTTGGTCGCGCGTCGCGACGAGCAGGCCGAACCCGTTGTAGCGGTCGGCCCCGCGCGCGAGCCCGGCGAGGTGGGCCTGCGGCGTGTCGTTTCCGCGAAGAAAGTCCGCCACCAGCGCGCCGCGGCTGGGCGCACCTGCGCGCACGTCGGCCGGGTTGCGGTAGTTGGTCAGCGCTGCGAACCTCCCCTGCCGGGTGACGCCCAGCCAGGTGCCGCCGGCATCCAGGTCACGGCCTGCGAGGACATCCGGTGAGTCGGCCCAGAACGCGGCGGGCGCGGCCGGCCGCGCGAAGAATTCGTCGCGATTGGCGCACACCACCAGCGGCCAGCGCGGATGCGCGCGCCAGGCGATGAGGATCAGGCACATGGCGACGTGCTGCCGCTGCGATCAGAGCGCCTTGAACACCTCGGTGTGGCGCCCGGTGCCTGCCTCGAGGAACTGCGTCGCGCCCAGCCGCGTGACGATGGCGTTCAGCGCCGCCTCGAATGCGGCGGCATCGGGTACGCCGTCGTACACCTCCATCCAGGTGGTCGGCTTGTCGCGGCGGCGAAGCAGCTGGCCGGCCACGCCGGTGGCGGCCTTGAGCTCCGACTGCAGGCGTTCGGACAGGGCGCGCGCCTGCGCCTCGTTCTCGACCGGGACCTTGTAATAGACGTAGTAGTTCAGGGTGGACGAGGCCATTCAGGCTACCTGGTAGGGAAGGTCGATGAATTCCAGCACCGGCCCGGCAGGGGAGCGCAGGCGCACCCGGGACGTTTCCTTGCTGGCCAGTTGCACCACCACCAGCGCCTCCCAGGCGCCGCCGGGCGCGGGCTGGGCCGAGAGCACCATGCCATTGGACTGGCCGTTGGTGTCGTCGCTGAACAGTTCATCGCCGGCCTGCGCGGCCTCGGACACGCGCGCGCGGAACATGCGGCGCTTGACCTTGCCCAGGTACTGGGTACGCGCGACGATCTCCTGCCCGGGATAGCAGCCCTTCTTGAAGGACACGCCGCCGATCAGCTCCAGGTTGGCCATCTGCGGCACGAACTGTTCCTGCACCGGCGCGGTGAGCATCGGCGTGCCGCTGCGGATGTCCATCCAGTCCCAGGCGGCGGCGCCGCCGGCCGCCAGCTGCGCGCGCAGGGACGCCCAGGCACGAATCGCAGCCGGGGCATCGTCGCAGGCGAGCAGGAAGCGGCCGTCGGCGAGCGAGACGATCGCGCCCAGGCCCGCCACCCGGAGCAGCGTGCCCGCAGGGGGCAGGGGTGCGGCCGCGAGGCCGGCGAGCGCCGCGGCCGCCTTGTCGCCACCCAGTCCCAGCAACACCGTCGCGTCGGACAGGTCCTCGGTCACCACCTTGGAGCGCATCACGTACATCTTCAGGCGCTTGGCGATTGCCGGCGCGATGGAACGCGACAGCAGCATGCTGTAGGCATCCCCTTCGCGCCACAGCAGGAAGGTCGCCAGCATGCGGCCCTTGGGCGTGCAGTACGAGCCCAGCGCGATGGCGCCATCGGCGATGGCCGCGACGTCGCAGGACACCTGTCCCTGCAGGAAGGCTTGCGCGTCGGCGCCCGAGAAACGGACCAGGCCGAAGTGCGACAGGTCGGCGACGAGGCCGCTGCCGGTGGCAGCCAGCGCGTTGGCGGGGTCCGGAAAACCCACGCGGCCGTCGGCCTGCGCCGTGCCGCCCGCGGAGGTGATGAAGGCTAGCCAGTCTGGATGCATGGTGGGAACCCTGACGCTATGGCGCGTGGCGTGGTGAGACAGGATTCTACCGTGGCGATCCGGGCGGTCCGGCCCTGCGGTCAACAGGGTCGGGGCCGCATGCGCATCCCCGCCTGCCCGGACCGCGGCCGCTCAGCGGAAGGGGGCGAGTCCGGCCACGCTGCTGGCGTCCAGCGTGACGCCGTCGGCTCCGGGAGTCGGGCGCACCGGGTTGGCAAGCCAAGGTCCGACCGCGCGCGCTGCGTCCCGGCCCCGATACGTTCGGGCTTGAAGGGCGGGGACCGGGATTCCTTCGAGGGCATAATCCGGCTTTGATCCAGGGAAGCGGCCCGGCGCCGCCCCTGCCTTCGATGGAAACCTGACGCCGTGCTCCGATCCCTTATCCGCGCCAGTGCCTTGGTCCTGGCTGCCGCGCTGGGATGCCTGTCCTGGATGGCCTGGTTCGCGCTGTCGCCCCTGGCGGTATCGGCCACGCCGCTGGATTTCTCCATCCGCGCCGGCAGTTCGCTGCGCAGCGCCTCCCGCCAGATCCAGGCCGCCGGCGTGGACATGCATGCCTGGCAGTTCGAACTGCTGGGGCGCATCGCGGGGCGCGATGCCGCCATCAAGGCAGGCAGCTACGAGATCGGCCAGGGCACGACCGCGTGGGCGTTGCTGCAGAAGGTCACGCAGGGCGAGTTCTCGCAGGCGGAGGTCACCTTCATCGAGGGCTGGACCTTCCGGCAGGTGCGTGCCGCGCTGGATGCGCATCCTTCCGTGAAGCATGACACCGCGGGACTGGACGAGGCGACGATCATGCAGCGCCTGTCGGCCGCGGCACCCGGGAGCGCGGGTTCCGGCGGCAATGCCGCCCACGCAGCCGAAGGGCGCTTCTTCCCGGACACCTACCTGTTCGGCAAGGGCGAGAGCGACCTGTCCATCCTGCGCCGCGCGCTGCATGCCATGGATGCGGCGCTACAATCCGCCTGGTCTGCCCGCGCCGGCGACCTGCCGCTCGCGACTCCCTACGAAGCCCTGATCCTGGCCTCCATCATCGAAAAGGAAACCGGTGCGCCGCGCGACCGTGAACTCATCGCCAGCGTATTCGCCAACCGGTTGCGCATCGGCATGTGGCTGCAGACCGACCCCACCGTGATCTACGGGCTGGGCGAGCGCTTCGACGGCAACCTGCGCCGGCGCGACCTGGTGGCGGACACGCCGCACAACACCTACACGCGCGAGGGCCTGCCGCCCACGCCGATCGCGATGCCGGGGGCAGCCTCGCTGCGCGCGGCAACCCAGCCGGCGAAGAGCGATTTCCTCTATTTCGTGGCGCGCGGCGACGGCAGCAGCGAGTTTTCGCGCACGCTGGAGGCGCACAACCGCGCCGTGAGCAAATACCAGCGCGGAGGACGGTAGCCATGGCCCAGGACACACCACGCGGACGTTTCATCACCCTGGAAGGGGTGGACGGCGCCGGCAAGAGCACCCAGGTCGCCTGGCTGGCCGAGCGCCTGCGCCAGGCCGGCAAGGACGTGGTACTCACCCGGGAACCGGGCGGCACGCCGCTGGGCGAGCGGCTGCGCGAACTGATCCTGAACGAGCCCATGCACCTGGAAACCGAGGCGCTGCTGGTATTCGCGGCACGCCGCGAGCACCTGGCGCAGGTGATCCTGCCGGCCCTGGCGGCCGGACGCTGGGTGGTGTCCGACCGCTTCACCGACGCAACCTACGCCTACCAGGGCGGGGGGCGGGGCCTGGGGGAGGGCCGGATCGCGATCCTGGAACGCTGGGTGCAGGCCAGCCTGCAACCCGACCTCACCCTGGTATTCGATGTCCCGATCGAGGTCGCCCGGCAGCGGCTGGAGGGTTCGGCGGCCGCGCTGGACCGCTTCGAGCGCGAGCAGGGGCCGTTTTTCCAGCGGGTGCGCAATGCCTATCTCTCCCGCGCTGCAGCATCGAACGGCCGCATGATAGTGATCGACAGCAACCGGCCCCCGGAACTGATCAAGAATGAACTTGAAGAAATAGTGCAAAGGCTTTGTTCCAAATGATATTTCCTTGGCAGGCTACGCATTGGGAGCAGCTCGCCGCACGCTTGGACCGCTTGCCCCACGCCTTGCTGATCCAGGCCCGTCCGGGGGTGGGCGCGGTCGAGTTCGGGCGCTACCTTGCCCAGACCCTCCTGTGCGAAAACCGCCAGACGGGCGGTTTCGCCTGCGGCGCCTGCCAGGCCTGCAACTGGTTCAGCCAGGGGAATCACCCGGACTTCCGGCTGGTCGTGCCCGAGGCGCTGGCCCCGGAAGCCGCCGGGGGGGACGGGGAGGACGCACCGGCGCCGTCCAAGGAAAAGAAGAAGAGCGAACAGATCCGGATCGACCAGGTGCGTGAACTGCAGGGTTTTCTGTCGGTCGGCACCCACCGGGCGGGATCGCGGGTGGTGCTCCTGTATCCGGCGGAAACCATGAACAACGCGACCCAGAATGCGCTGCTCAAGAGCCTGGAGGAGCCGCCCCGGGACACGGTCTTCGTGCTCGTCACCACCCGGGTCGAGCGCCTGCTGCCGACGATCCGCAGCCGCTGCCAGCGCATCGACCTGCCGGTGCCGCCGGCAGCCGCCAGCCTCGCGTGGCTGAAATCGCAGCAGGTGGCCCAGCCGGAGGCCGCGCTGGCGGCTGCGGGTGGTGCCCCGCTGGCCGCGCTGGAGGCGGGCGAGTCCGAGCTGCTGCGCGACGGACTGGTCCGCGCGCTGGCCGATTCGCGCTTCGACCCCATGTCTGCCGCGGACATCGCCCAGAAGGCACCTCCGGCGCAGGCGGTGCGCTGGGTGCAGCGCTGGACCTATGACCTGCTGTCGGTGCGCCAGTCCGGGCGCGCCCGTTACCACCTCGCGCAGGCGGCTGCGCTCAAGGCGCTGGCCGCCCGTTGCGACGAGCAGGAACTGACCCGCTTTTTCCGCCGCCTGACCGGGTTTGCGCGGTTGGCCGAGCATCCCCTGAACGCGCGCCTGTTCGTCGAGGACATGCTGCTGCAGTACGCGGCGCTGCTGCGCGGCGAGCGCTGGGCCGCGGCGCCGGGGACGAACTGATGCTGGTCGATTCGCACTGCCACCTGGACTTCGACGATTACGACGGCCGGATGGACGAGATCCGGGCCACGATGGCCGCCAACGGCGTGAGCCACGCGATGTGCATCAGTGTGAACCTGCGGGACTGGCCCAAGGTCATCGCACTGGCGGATACCTACGGGAACTTCTACGCCACGGTCGGGGTGCATCCCGACCACGACCCGGGCGAAGAGGTCCTGACCGAGGCCGACCTGACCAGCCGCGCCGCCCACCCCAAGCTCCTGGCCATCGGGGAAACCGGTTTGGACTATTTTCGGCTCAAGGGTGACCTGGAATGGCAGCGGGAGCGCTTTCGCACCCATATACGGGCCGCCAGGACCTGCGGCAAGCCGCTGGTGATCCATACCCGCGAGGCAGCCGAAGACACGCTGCGACTGATGCGCGAGGAAGGGGCGGGGGAGGTCGGTGGGGTGCTGCACTGCTTTACCGAGACCGAGGCGGTGGCGCGCGCCGCACTGGACCTGGGATTCCTGATCTCGTTTTCCGGCATCGTGACCTTCAAGAATGCGGCCAGCCTGCGCGAGGTCGCCCGGCTGGTGCCGGCTGACCGCCTGATGGTGGAAACCGATTCCCCCTACCTGGCGCCGGTACCGCACCGCGGCAAGGTCAACCAACCCGGCTGGGTCCGGCATGTGGCGGAGACCGTTGCCGAGGTGCGCGGTGAAACCCTGGAGCAGGTCGCGGCGATGTCCACGGCCAACTTCCAGCGCGTTTTCAAACCTCCAGTAGTTTCTTGAAATTACCGATAAAACAATGATTATAAAATTATTTATTTGTGTACTCCTCCTGTTCCAAGGCGCAGCCGTCCTGGCGCAGGCACCCGGCCAGACCACGGTGGACGACGTCATCAAGGCAGCCCGGATGGGCGACACCGAGGCCGTCAAGGCCATGGTGGGCAAGGGGCTGGACGCGGATACCACCGACCGCAACGGGACGAGCCTGTTGATGGTGGCGGCCTGGGAGGGCAACCTGGACCTCGTGAACTGGCTGGTCCAGCAGAAGGCCCGGGTGAACAAGCGCAACAACCTGGGCGAGACCCCGATCATGTACGCCGCGCTGAAAGGCCGGTTGGAAGTGGCCAGGCTCCTGTTCGCGGCCGGCGCGGAAATCAACCAGGCCGGGTGGGCGCCCATCCACTACTGCGCGTTCGAAGGGCGCCTGGAACTGTGCCGGTTCCTGCTCGAGCGCAAGGCCGAGGCCGATGCGCTGGCGCCCAACCAGGCGAGCGCGCTGATGCTGGCGGCCCGCGGCGGGCACGCGCCGGTGGTGCGCCTGCTGCTGGATGCCAAGGCGGACCCCGCACGCCGCACGGCGGATGGGGCGACGGCCCTGTCATGGGCGACCAAGGGCGGGCATGGCGACGTGGTGAAGCTGTTGCGGGATGCGGGCGTCACCGAATGAAGGCTGCGGCCCGCGCAAGCCGCCCGACAACGACCCCCGGTCCGAACCGGCGATTCAGCGCTGCCCCGGGGTGATCCGGGCGTCCTAGATCACGCCCTGTGATCGCAATTGCTCGATTTCCGAATCGCTGTAGCCGATGGCATTCAGCGTCTGGAGGTTGTGTTCCCCAAGGGATGGGGGGCGGGCAGGTTCGACAACGGGCGTGGCGCTCAGGCTGACCCCGTTCCGCACGAAGTGCACCCTCTCCCCGTTGGGGCCGTCTGCCTGGACGAGGCGCTTCAGGAACTCGACCTGGGGATCGACCAACACCTCGTCTATCCGCTTGATGGGTGCGCAGGGCACGTCGTTCTCGCTGAACCTGGCGATCCAGTGGTCCCGGGTATTGGTGCTGATGGTGTCCTTCAGGATCGCTTCCAGCTGGACGTAGTTCTCCTCGCGCGAGTGGCCCTCCTTGAACCGGGGGTCCTCGCGCAGGTCCAGCCTGCCGATGGCTTGCGTGAGTCCTTCCCAGAACTTCCGCGGGTGGGACAGGTGCACGACGAATGGCAGGCCGTCACCGGAAATGAATGCGTAGATCTGCGCCTGGTGCAGGCGACTGACCATGTTGGGGACATCCTTCGCGCCCAGGTCCAGGTACTGGGTGATGCTGAATCCGATGAAGCTCATCGTCGCTTCGAGCAGCGAGGTCTCCACCTTCTGGCCCTTGCCGGTTCGCTCCCGGGCCATCAGCGCGCCCAGGATGCCGTAGCAGCCGTAGAGTCCGCCGAGGTGGTCCGAGAACGGCGCTCCCGGGCCCCGTGGCTCGGCCAGGTTCGTGAGCAGGCTGAGCAGGCCGCTGAGTGACTGGCCGATCGTGTCGTAGCCGGGCTTGCTGCTGTACGGGCCCTGCTGCCCGAAGGCAGAAATCGAGCAGTAGACGATGCGCGGGTTCTTCGCTGAAACCGGTCCGTATCCGATGCCCAGTCGATCGACCACGCCCGGACGGAAGTTCTCGACCACCACATCGGCGGTATCAACGAGCTTCCAGAATATGTCCTTGCCTTCGGGACTGGCGAGGTTGAGTGTCATGCTCTGCTTGTTGCGGTTGAATCCGCGGAACAACGGGCTGTAGAGCGACGAGTTCTTGTCGGCGGAACGGAACGTGTCTCCCTTGCCAGGCTGCTCGATCTTGAGGACCTCCGCCCCGAGGTCCCCGAGCAACATGGTTGCAAACGGGCCCGCGATGTAGCTGGTGAGGTCCAGTACCTTGATTCCCTTGAGTGCGCCGTCCATTCTCCGCTCCAGTGCCTGTTTCGATTCGTTGGTAATGCGCGTCGACTAGCCGCAGCCCATGTGGCTTGCCCCGAGGTAGAAGGGCTTCAGGGCCGCATCCATCCTGCGCACCGTGGCCCGCCAGGCTGCGTCCCCGTCTGCCCGCGACCGGCAGGCAGACATCAACTCAGCCATCATCGCCGGGTAGTCGACGCCCAGCACACGACCGTCGTCCACGATGGGCGTTCCCGCAACGATGACCTTCCGGATGTGGCCCGCATGGGCCCGGGACATCACGTACTCGAACGGATCCACTTCGTCGAAGATCCGGTCGTCCATGACGGCGTTGCCATCAAGGACCAGCATGTCTCCCGGGGCGCCTTCGGCAATCATGCCGCCGCCCGCCAGCCCGCTCACGACCGAGGGGCCGTGCTCGCAGGCGAGGCGCCAGGCCAGGTCGATCCCGATCCTGGTTTCGTAGCCCCAACCCTTGTGCAGGTGGTAGAGCAGGCGAACCTCGCGCAGCGCATCATCATCGTCATCGAAAGCCTGCCCATCCAGTCCCATTGCCACCCGGCAGCCTGCCTTCAGCATGTCTGCAACCGGCGCGAGCCCGGATCGGAGCGCGAGGTTCGAACTGGTGTTCACGGAAATCGCCGCGCCCGACTCGGCGATCAGGTCAAGTTCATCCGGCCGGCACCAGGCGCAGTGTGCCAGCGTGAGGCGTGGTCCGAGCAGGCCGATGTCCTTCAGGTACCGGACCACGCCCTGGGGGTGCTCCCGGTCCGCCCATTCGCGCTGGTAGCGGGTTTCCAGCAGGTGCATGTGTACCTGCCTGCCGTTCCTGAGGGAGGCCTCCGCGATTGCCACGAGCATTTCGTGCGAGCACCACTGGACACCGCGTGGTCCGTACTGGACGTTGAAGCCCGGACGATGGCATCTCAGGGCAATCTCGTCGGCCAGTGCAATCTGGGCCGAATGGGGAACCGGCGGTCCGGCCATCCTGCTTCGCACCGGCGCGCGGATGTCCTCGGGCATCTGTGCCAGCACGGTTTCGGTATCACCGTAGGCCAATGGGTTTCGGTCCCGCATCGCCACCGCAAAGCCGACCTGAACGCCAACGTCGCGCGCTGCCTCGGAGACCTGCTGCGCTTCCGAGACGGGGTCCGTCAGCCCCTGCAGGCGCGTGTAGTGGACCATCACCCGGCCGACGCCGCGCAGCGCAGACCGTGCAAGCGATGTGGCGGCTGCCAGCCTCGCATCCACGGCCGGCGCGAGGCCGAGGTAGAAGGTCCACGATTCGAGCGCCTTGTCGAAGCCGCCGAGGGCGCTGGAACGGAACGCCTTCGCGTGGTCGTGTGCATTCACGATGCCGGGCAGCGCGATGAGCCCGTTGCCCGGTGGCCTGACGGGAGCCACGCTGCCGATGCGCCCATCGTTGATTCCAATGGAGGCGCCATTCACGGCCGGTTGCTCGCCCGGCCTCGCAAGCAGCCAGTCCACCTCAATGGGGTTCATGAAGGTTCCTGCCGGGGGGAGAATCGTCGGATTGTTGCATGCTACAAGCAACCGGAGAATCCGTGTCGATCGCCCGCATCCCGCGTGGCGGGATTTTATTTGCGATTCACAATATAGTGCATGCCATGACGGATACGCCCCGGCGCGGTGCGGGTGCGATCCGTTCCGCGCAGGCATTGTCTGGTCGCGGTGGTTCCGGTAGCATTTTCGACGGCAGGCAATTCAATCCGCGTATTGTTGCCCGTGCCCGCCAAGGGGCGGGTTCGCGCAGGACGGTGGTTCACGGCGTTTCTCCAAGGGGATATCGATGCGATCAAAGAGCTGCTTCCTGCACGGATTGAAGTGCCTTTCGCTGCTGGCTGTCGCCGCAGTCATGGGTGGTTCGCAGGTCGCCCATGCGCAGACGGCTGCGGGCAAGGCGAAGCTCGCGGCGATCATCGAGGCCGCGTCCAAGGAGAAGGAGGTCGTCTACCAGGCGCCCGACCCCGAGACCGGGCTTCCGGCCGCGGACTTCGTGAGGGACATGGCGGCGCTCACGGAGAAGCTCTACGGCATCAAGGTCAATATCCGCATCGACAATTCCCTGAACTTCCCTGCCTCGGTCGCCAAGGCGATCACGGAGATGCGCGGCGGCGCGGCTCCCAGCTACGACCTGATGTTCCAGAACGTCGTGTCGGGACTTCCCCTCTACGTCAACAAGGCCTACGAGCAGATTCCGTGGTTGGAGCTGTTTACCCAACTAAAGGAACAGGACCTGGCGTGGAACGGCGTCACGCCCATCGTGGACACGCAGTTCGTCCTGCCGATCTACAACACGCGCCTGGTCCGGCCGCAGGACGTGCCGAAGTCCTGGGATGACCTGCTCCATCCGAGGTGGAAGGGAAAGCTCGGGGTGCTGGTCAATTTCGAGCCTTGGGCGCTGCTGTCCCAGCCGAGTGCCTGGGGCGAGGCGAAGACGATGGCCTACCTAAAGCGCCTGCTGGAGCAGTCGCCGAAGCTTGGACGGCTCCCGGAGTCCCACGAGCGCGTTCTCTCTGGCGAGACGCCGGTCGCCACCTTTGGCCAACGCGAACGGACGCTGTACTACAAGGAGCAGCGGGGCGCCCCGATGGGTGTGGTTGATTCGGCCAGCCCGGCGCTCGTGTACGTCTACATCTTCGTGGTTCCAAGGGGAGCGAAGAACAAGAATGCGGCGACCCTCGTGGCGGCCGCAATGATGTCGAAAGAGGGGCAGGACCTCCACCAGAAGTACCGCAACTCCACCTCGATGTTCCGCCCCGGAACGCCCACCGCCGCCTTCGCCAAGACCCACAAGGTCGTGGTTCCGGACCTGGATTTCATCACCAGCAAGGACTACACGGAGCTGACCAAGCGCATCAGCGGCATGCTGGCGCAGCGCTAGTGGGGGCACGCGCATTCGCGGTGCGGCGGGATGCCGTCGTACCGCCAGCGGGTGAGCCTGCGCCTGCCGTTCGCGCGGCCGAGTGGCCGCCACGCGCTGCAAAGGGGTGCGTCCTTGCCCCGGAACACCCAGGCGGGACCGGAAGGACCGGATGAAGGTATCGCGCGCCTTCGGTCCCGTACTGGGCGTTGCCCTGGTCGGCGTCCTGCTCATCCTTGGCCCCCTGCTTGCAACCGCGTGGATCAGCGTCACAAGCGGCACGCCGGGGCACGGCGAGTTCACCATGGAGAACTTCGCCAAGGTGGCAACCGATCCGTTCGGCTACAAGGTGTTGCTGAACACCCTGATCTTCGCCGTCGGCGCCACCGCGATCGCGATCGGCATCGGAGCGCCCCTCGCTTGGGCGGTTGCCCGGACCGACATACCGTTCCGGAAGTCGGTGATCCTGCTGCTGGGCATGATCCTGATCGTTCCCGGCTTCCTCCAGGCGATGGGGTGGGCATTGATGCTCAGCCCGAACATCGGCATCGTCAACCGTGCGCTGATGGAGTTCTTCGATCTGGAGAACGCGCCCTTCAACGTGTACAGCCTCGCGGGAATGACCTTCGCTGAAGGCCTCAGCCTGGTGCCTCCCGCGTACTTCATCATCTCCGCGGTGTTCAGCGGGATGGATGGAAGCCTGGAGGAAGCCGCTTACATGAGCGGCGCCGGCAAGTTGCGCACTTTCTTCCGGGTGAACCTGCCGCTCGCGTGGCCGGCCATCGCTGCGGCGGCCATCTATGTGTTCGTGCTCGCGTTCGCGGTGTTCGAGGTGCCGATGGTGCTCGGGTTCCCGGACCGGATATTCGTCTTCAGTACCATGCTCTACTTTCTGGTCCACCTGCAGAACGCCGGCTTGCCCGAGTACGGCGTCGCTGCGGCATATGGCGCGGTGGTGATGGTGGCAAGCCTGGTCATGGCCGTCTACTACTCCCGCCTGATCGGCAACAGCAGGAAGTACGCGACGATCACCGGCAAGGGGCGGCGCAGCAAGTTGCTGTCCCTGGGCAAGTGGAGGCCGCTTGCGGCCGCGCTGGTGGTGCTCTACTTCCTTCTGGCATTGGGGCTGCCCTTGCTGGTCCTCATCTACTATTCGCTGCTGCCGTACTTCCAGCTTCCTTCCATGGAAGCACTGGGCTCGATGACCCTGCAGAACTACGTCAACATCTACACCCGACAGGGATTCCGGCCGCTGCTGAACACCGGCATCCTGGTGATCGTCGTGCCCGTGGTGGTGGTGTTCATTTCCAGTGCGATTTCGTGGGTCGTCGTGCGGTCCCGCATTCGCGGCCGTTCCCTGATCGACAACATCGCCTTCCTGCCGATCGCGGTTCCACGCATCGTCCTTGCGGTGTCCATCCTCTACCTGGCGCTGGCGATGCGCGAGTTCCTGCCCGTCTACGGGACCTTGGCGGTCATCGCAGTCGCACATGTCATCGCGTTCATGAGCTTTGCCACGCGCACGCTGAACGGCGCCATGCTCCAGATCCACCCCGACCTGGAAGATTCGGGGCGCCTCAGTGGTGCATCGCTCTCGCGCGTGCTGAGGAAGATCACCGGCCCGCTGTTGAAGCCCGCGCTGTTCTCCGCATGGTTCTGGGTGATGCTGCTGTCGTTCCGCGAGGTCACCATGGCGGTCCTCCTGACCTCGGTGGACAGCGTCGTGCTCCCCGTGCAGATATGGAACCTCTGGAACACCGGGTCGCCGCACCAGGCGGCTGCCGGGGCGGTCTTCCTTGCGGTCATCGCACTGGCCCTGATGGTCATGATGCGACGCCTGACGGAGCGCGTGTTCGCTCCTGGCGGGCATTAGGCGCGTACGAATGAGAACAGGAACAAGGGCATGCTGAAGATCACCAACCTGACCAAGCAGTTCGAGGTGGCCGACGGCAAGACGATCGCGGTGCGCAACCTTGACCTCGAGGTGGAGCAGGGGAAGTTCTTCGTGCTGCTCGGTCCCAGCGGATGCGGGAAGTCGACCCTGCTGCGCTGCGTTGCCGGCCTGGAAGGCATCGAGGACGGGGAAATCTCGCTTGATGGGCGCGTGGTGAGCGCCGGCGGGCGCGGCGTGTCGGTTGATCCCGAGGACCGCGGGATCGCCATGGTTTTCCAGACCTATGCGATCTGGCCCCACATGACCGTGTTCGACAACGTCGCCTTTCCGCTGACCGAGGCGAAGAACGCGAGCCTTTCCCGCGCCCAGGTGCAGGCCAAGGTGAAGGACATCCTCGCGTTGGTTCGGCTCGCCGACTACGGGGCGTACTCGGCTGCGACCATGAGTGGCGGCCAGCAGCAGCGGATCGCCCTTGCGCGCGCGCTCGTGCGGGAGCCGAAGCTGCTGCTCATGGACGAGCCCTTGAGCAACCTGGATGCGAAGCTGCGCGAGGAGATGCGCGACGAGATCAAGCAGTTGACCCGGGCCTTGGGCGTGACCACGTTGCACGTGACGCACGACCAGACCGAGGCCATGGCGCTCGCGGATTCGCTGGCGGTGATGTCCGACGGGAAGATCCTGCAACTGGGGGAACCCGAGCAGCTGTATCGTCGTCCGGTAAACCGGATGGTGGCCGAGTTCCTGGGGCGGACGAACTGGCTGGCCGGAACCGTCGATGGAACGAACCATGCGGCGACGGAAATGGGGGGCGTATCGGTCGACCTGCCGGCCTCGACGCTTCCCGGGTTGCGCTTGCGCCTGGGCATACGGCCGGAGTGGGCGGACCTTCGTCCCGTTCCGCTTGGCGCGCCGGGCGAGTACTCCGGGACCGTTACCGGCCGGAGCTTCCTCGGGGATATCGTGCTCTACCAGGTGAAGGTGGGCGGGGCGGAGTTGCTGGTCAAGTCCAACGCGCCTGGCATACCGGCGTCCGGGGCAGTCACCGTGGTCATTCCGCCGGACCGGTGGGTGGTGTTCTCCGGTCAGGAAGCCGAGTAGGCAGCAATGCGGGAAGGGGTGGGGGCGAATGCAGTGATGCAACCGCAGGGAAACGCGAACAGGCAGGCCAAGGGGGAGAGATGTCACTGAAGGACCGCTATGCAATTGTCGGCGTGGGCAATACCCGCGTCGGAAGGATCCCGGAGATGAGCGACTACGGCCTGCAGGTGCAGGCAGCGAAGCTCGCCATGGATGACGCCGGCATGACCAAGTCGGACATCGACGGCATGATCACGCACAGCCACATGCTGGGGGGCGTGCGCGTGCACCACCAGCGCGTCGCGCAACGGCTGGGGATGGACACCCGTTTCGGCGTCTCCATTTCCAGCGGCGGCTCGACGTCGTGCATGATGGCGCAGCTGGCCGCGGCCACGATCGAAGCGGGCATGTGCAAGGCGGTGCTGTGCGTGCATGGCGACAAGTCCCTGACGCGCGGTGGCGACACGCACGACGGGGACAAGGAGTTCGGCCCCGAGTACGGCATGATCGGCGCCGCCGCGAACCATGCGTTCGGCCTGACGCGGCACATGCACGAGTACGGGACGACGCACGACCAGCTTGGGGCGATCGCCGTTGCGGCACGCAAGCACGCGATGCTGACGCCGCACGCGCAGATCAAGAAGCCGATGACGCTGGCGGATTACCACAACTCGCCATGGATCGTCTGGCCCTACCACATGTTCGACTGCTGCCTGAAGAGCGACGGCGCGGCCGCATTCATCGTCACTTCGGCCGAGCGCGCGCGCGACCTGAAGACCCGCCCCGTGTACATCATGGGCATGGGTACCGCGAACAATTCGCGCGGCCCGTACCACGGCAACCACCCGGTTGAAACCGGCGGCAAGGAGTCCGGCGAGCAGGCATTCAGCATGGCCGGCGTCACGCCCAAGGACATCGATTTCGCGCAGATCTACGACTGTTTCACCTACATTGCGATGGTGACCCTGGAGGACTACGGGTTCTGCAAGAAGGGGGAGGGCGGTCCGTTCGTCACGGGGGGGCGCATCGAACTGGGTGGCGAGCTTCCGATGAACACGGGCGGCGGCATGTTGTCCGAGGGCTATGTGGAAGGCATGCTGGGCATCGTCGAGGCAGTGCGGCAGTTGCGCGGAGAGTGCGATGCGCGGCAGGTCAAGGATGCCGAGATCGGCATCGTCAGCGGCAACGGCGGCAATGCCGTCTGCCATTCCACGCTGATCCTGCGCCGATAGCCGGCGCGAAGAAAGGACAACCATGAGCGAATACCTCAAGCCGCTGCCCGTTCCCAACGAGGACTCGGTGCCGTTCTGGGAAGCGGCCAAGCGGCACGAACTGTCGCTGCAGCAATGCAAGGCCTGCAGCGCCTTCCGGTTCCCGCCCGCGCCCCTGTGCCCGGAGTGCAACGCGATGGGCGGCGATTGGACCCGCGTGAAGGGGAAGGGGAAGATCTATTCCTTCGTCGTGTTCCACCGCGCGTACCACAAGGGGTTCGAGGGCCAGATCCCGTACGCGGTGGCGCTGGTCGAACTGGACGAGGGCCCGCGCGTGATGGGCAACGTGCTGGGCGTGCCGCCGGACCAGCTGAAGTGCGACATGCGCGTCGAGGCGATCTACGAGGATGTGACGCCCGGGGTGACGCTGCCCCAGTTCAGGCTGGCCTGAGCGCAGGGACACGGGCCAGCCGGCCCCGGCCCCAGCGAGCGGGCCGGGTCACTTCATCGCAAAGGACGGGGGAATGATCTCGTCCAGGGGTTTGCCGGTCCAGTGCCAGGTAGGCACCGCGTCCCAGATGGTGTTGGCCCCGGCCTGCAGCTTCTCCATCAGCGGCTCTTCCTGCGTGCGGAGGTAGGCGCCCTCCGAGACCAGGATCTCGCCGTTGACGATCACCGTCTTGATGTCGCGGCTGGTCGCACTTTCCACCAGCGTACGGACCGGGTCCCGTACCGCGCCGAAGGCGATGTCGTCCAGGTCCACGACGATGATATCGGCCTTGGCGCCCGGGGCGAGTCGTCCCAGGTCATCGCGGCCGAGCAGGCGTGCGCCGCCCAGGGTGGCGGCGTTGAACACGTCGCGCGGGTGGCCGGAGGTGAATTTCCGGTCCGCCATGCGCGAGGCCAATGCCGCGCAGCGCATTTCCGAGATCATGTCCTTGGGATAGGTGTCGGTCCCGAGTGACATGGGTATGCCGGCGTCCTTGTACCGGTCGAGCGATTCCATCACGATGCCCAGCGTCAGGTACTTCAGCGGGCTGTAGGAAACCGCCGAGCCCGAGTCCGCGATGATGGCAAGGTCGTCGCCATAGGGGTAGTTCACCCAGCTGTGGTGGTTCAGGAAGATGCAGTGCCCGAGCGAGGTCTTCGGACCGAGGATGCCGGTCCGCTTCAGGAGTTCGATCGGCGAGCAGCGGTGCCGGCGCAGGATCTCGTGGAACTCCAGCAGGTTCATCGCCGTATGGATCTGGATCGGGATGCCGATGTCGTCCGCCGCCGGCTTGACCTTGGCCAGGGTCTCGGGCGTGCAGGTGTCCACCTGCCCCGGAAACAGCATCGCGGTCACCAGCGGATGGTTCGACGCGTGCAGCTTTTCGGCGAACGCGAGCGCCTTGGCGAAGCGTTCCGCGCCGCGCTCCTCGTTCCACAGGTATTGCTGCCTGCCCTCGGCGTCGAAGGCATAGTCCGCATCGCGAAACCGCAGGCCGGTGACGCAGCGGATGCCGATGTCGGCAACGAGGTCCACGTAGTCCTGCAGTCCCTTTTCGGCCCCGCCGTAGTCCAGGACGGTCGTCGATCCGCCCTTGAGGCAATGGATCAGGCAGAAGCGCACCGAGACATCGAGTGTCTCGAGGTGGTGGGGAGCGTGCTTGCCCTTCATCGGGCCTGCATGTGAGAGGTAATTGGAGCCCAGGAAGTCAGGCTTGTCCGCCTCGGTCAGCATGTAGTCGCCGGCGTTGCTCCCGGTGTGGATATGGGAGTTGATGAATCCCGGGGAGATCAGGGATCCGGGCGCGTCTATCGTCCGGTCGACGGCGCCGGCGTAGTCCTTGCCGACGTGGATGATGCGGTCGTTCTCGAAGACGACGGTCCCGTTCTGGATGATCTCGTGCTGCGACCCGTCGAACCCGACAACATACTTCCCGCGCAGCAAGGTTTTCATGAACTGTGTTCCGGATGGATTGGCAAGCAGTAGACCGTATCGGATCGTCGCCCGTCAAGGGCGCGCATCGCTCACGGACACTTCGCGGGGCGGTACACTTTGGCCACGCGAAGTCCGTTCGCGCGACCCCACCATTTCGGGAGATTCGAACCATGTGGTACCTCGTCCTGTCGCGTTCCATTCCCGGGCTGGAAGCCGAGCGCAAGACGCATTACGAGGAACACCGGATCTGGCTTGACACGCAGCACAGGGAAGGGCGGATGTTGTTTTCGGGGCCGACCGCCGACCTTGCCTACGGCATTTACGTGCTGCTTGCCGACAGCCTGGAACAGGCGAGGGCACTCGCGGCCGAGGATTCGCATCACCGGCGCGGCCTGCGCACCATGGAAGTGTATGAATGGGATCCGCGGCGCGCCTTCCGGCTCGATGCCATGACGATTGCCGATGTCACCAAGCTGGCCCGAGGTGATTGAGAGCGGGTGGCTGAATTTCCCGGGCCGTGGGCCCGACTTACCGGAGTACTGACGTGGCGATCCCCAAGGCAAGGCCGTTCCATTCCTGCGTGTCCGATTTCAAGTCGGGTAAGGACACTCCGCGCGCATTCCTCGATCGTTGCCTTGAGGCCGTTGCAACCTTCGAGAAGGATGTGGGCGCCTTCGTGGTGATGGACATCGAAGGCGCCAAGGCCGCGGCCGACCGTTCCACAGAACGCTGGCGCGCCGGCAAGCCGCTGTCGCGCATCGACGGCATGCCGGTCGGGATCAAGGACATCATCGATTCTGTGGACCTGCCCACGCAGATGGGTTCGCCGATTTTCGATGGTTGGCAGGCCGGTCGCGATGCCGCCACGACCGCCGCGCTGCGCGAGGCCGGTGCGGTGATCCTCGGCAAGACGGTGACCACCGAGTTTGCTGCCACGTTTCCGGGGGGAACGCGCAATCCCTGGGATGCCAAGCGCACCCCCGGCGGGTCCAGCAGCGGGTCGGCCGCCTCGGTGGCCTGCGGCATGGTGTCGGCAGCGCTGGGAACGCAGGTCATCGGCTCCATCCTGCGTCCCGCCAGTTTCTGCGGTGTGGTCGGATTCAAGCCGACCATGGGTGCGCTCAACCGGGGCGGCAGCCATGACGGCCTGAGCCAGAGTGCGCACGGGCCCCTTGCGGCGAGCCTGGAGGATGCCTGGCTGGTGGCCCACGAGATTGCGCGGCGGGTCGGCGGCGATCCCGGTTTCCCCGGGCTTTATGGGGGCCAGGAGCCGCCGCGTGCATCCAGCCCGGTCCGTTTGGCGGTACTGGAGACTGCAGGCTGGGCAGTTGCCGAAGCGGGTGTGAAAGTGGCTTTTGCCGGGGCGTTGGGAAAGCTCGAGGCAAAGGGCGTTGAACTGGTGCGGGCTTCCTCGCGCAAGCACGTGTCGGCGCTGGAAGCGGCGCTGGTTCGTGCGGTCGATGTGTCCCGGGACATCAACGCGTGGGAGTCCCTGTGGCCCCTGAATACCTACAGCATCCGGTACCCGGGCAAGCTCAGCCAGTCGATGCTGGACCGGCTCGCGGATGCCCGGAAGATGTCGCCTGACGATTACCGGGCGCTGCTGGTCGAGCGGGAGCGGGTCCGGGCGCTGTACGCGGAGCTTGCGGGCGACTGCGACGCCTGCATCACGCTGTCGGCTGCCGGTCCGGCTCCGGTGGGTCTTGGTTCGACCGGGAATCCGGTTTTCAACGTGCCGGCCAGCCTGTTGGGTACCCCGGCGTTGACGCTGCCGGTGTTCATGGTGGATGGCTTGCCTGTTGGCCTGCAGCTCATGGGGTTCAAGGACAGGGATGAGTCCTTGTTCCGGGTGGCTGCCTGGGTTCGGGCCGGGTTGGGGGGCTGACCAAGCAGGGAAAGTTCCTGATTCAATGGGACTTTCGTGTCATCCGTAATTTAACATAATACACATTATGCGCTTAACCGAGCCCGGACTCGGGCGGGGTGGCTCACTGGTCCCCGATGCTGTAGTACGCATGGTCCAACTCCTCGGTATGCAGCCGGTACACCCCGTCCAGCCCGAACACCACGCTGGAGAACATTCGGATGTTGCCGTCACGGTACCGGTAGTCCCAGACCACCTCGTTCATCCACGGATACCTCACGATGCGCAACGGATGGCCGAGACGGGCAGCGACCTCGTTGTCCCGGGTCACGCCTGCCGTGAACTGGCGCAGGTCCGACGCCTGCAGGCGCGATGGATCAAGCATCCCCGGACTGGACGCACACCCGGCCATGGCGGCGGCAAGCACCAGCCCTCCGATCACGGAAAGACGCAAACCCGGCATCCGGGCGACCTCAGTTGTACGGGGACAGCGACCTGAAGCCGCCGACCCGCTCGCTGTGGTACTTGTAGGTACCCGCCGCCAGGTCGAAATGGATATCGGCCACCATGCGCGTGTTGCGGTCCATGTAGCCGTAGGTCCAGGCCTCTTCCTTCATGGCCGCGAACTGCATGGCCCCGTGCGGTGCGCCCAGCAGCTTTTCAACCTCCGCCTTGGTCGTCACCCCGGGCTTGAACTGGCGAAGCTGGTCCTGCTGGATGGCCCAGTAATTGCGCCTGCCATAGCTGTCTGACAGCGGGGTCGCGCATCCGCCCAGCACAAAACAGAGGGCAAGGCCTGCAAGCATCGACTTGGTATGCATGTGTGCTCCTTGATCAGGTGCCGAATGAGCTGGTGTACGCCGGATCCAGCGCCTCGGAATGGCCCTGGTAGACGCCGCTGGGATTGAAACTCACCTGCGCCAGCATCTTCTGGTTGCCGTCGAGGTACTGGTAGTCCCAGACCTCCTCGGCCTGCGCGCGGTAGGTCACCATCTGGACCGGGCGCCCGAGTTTGGCGAGCACCTCGGCCTTGGTACTGGTGCCCACCTTGAACTGGCGCATGTCGGCCGCCTTGATCGAGCCGTAGGCCTTGGCCGGTGGCAGGTTGGAGGCGCAGCCTGCCGAACCCAGCAGGAGGCCGGCTGCAAACAGGCCGGCAAGGTACGCGCTATAGGTACGCTTCATGGAACATCCTCCGAGTGGCTGGGAATCAGTGTGCTGCCCAAGGTGTAAACACCCCCCTTGTACTCACCTATTCCGGTTCTGGATTCCCGGGGAACCTGTCGCCGGCCTTGCGGCAAGCTCGGCAGCCAGCGCGTCGGCCAGCGGCCGGTCCAGCTTGGACAGGCTCGCCTGGACCTTCTGCGCATCTTCGACCTGTCCGGAGCGCACGAGTTGCATGCCGATTTCGTACCAGGCCAGGGCGTAGCGCGGCTCCAGCCGCACCGCCTCCTGCCACGCGGCCACCGCCTCGGTGGACACGCCCATGTCCTTGAATGCCATGCCCAGCAGGTAGCGCGGGATGGGCGAGTTCGAGTCGATCGAGATCGCATGGGTCAGGATGCGGGCGGCCACCTGGGGCCTG
>CAIVVS010000227.1 GCA_903909415.1 uncultured Pseudomonadota bacterium
GATCAGCGCGAGCAGGCCCTCGACCTCGGCCGGGTTCATGCCCGCGGCGGGCTCGTCCAGCAGCAGCAGTTTCGGCTCACTCGCCAGCGCGCGCGCGATCTCCACGCGGCGCTGCTCGACCAGGGTCAGGTCCGCCACCGGTGTGGCCATGCGCGCGCCCAGGCCGACGAAGTCCAGCAGCTCGGCCGAGCGCTCGCGCGCGGCGCGTTCCGCGCCGGTGCGCTTCCACGGCGGGGAGAACACCGCCGAGAGCAGCCCCCCGCGCAGGCGCGAGTGGCGTCCCACCAGGACGTTCTCCACCAGGGTCATGGTGCGGAACAGGCGCACGTGCTGGAAGTTACGCGCGATGCCCATGGTGGTGATCTGGTCGGCGCGGCGCCCGGCGTAGTCGCTGCCGGCGAAGGTGAGCCGGCCGCTGGTGGGCGGCAGCACGCCGCTCACCAGGTTGAACAGCGTGGTCTTGCCCGCGCCGTTGGGCCCGATCAGCGAATGGATGCTGCCGTCCTTCACCTGGAAGCTGATGTCGGCCAGCGCGTCGTAGCCGCCGAAGCGCTTGCCGACCTCGCGCAGCTCGAGCAGCGGCATTCAGTGCCCCCCGCTGGGGCGCACGCCGCGCGGCGCGATCAGCCCGTCGGGCCGCCAGATCGCCACGGCCACCAGCAGCACGCCGAAGAAGGTCATGCGCCATTCCTGGATGAAGCGCAGCATTTCCGGCAGCAGCGTGACGAAGGCCGCGCCCGCCAGCGGGCCGAACACCGTGGCCGAGCCGCCCAGCACCACGAACAGGAAGATCTCCGCCGAGCGCAGGAAGCCGAACTGCGCCGGCTCGATGTACAGCGCGTAGTGCGCGTAGAAGCCGCCCGCGATGCCGGCAATGAAGGCGCCGGTGGCCAGCGCCGTGAGCTTGGTGCGCATGAGGTTGATGCCCATGGCCTCGGCAGCGCCTTCGTCCTCGTGCACCGCGAGCATGGCGCGCCCTAGGCGCGAGCGGCGGATCTGCACCGCCACCAGCACGCACAGCGCCACCGCCACGACCAGGCCCCAGAGCGTGGTGAGCGGCTTGATGCCGGAGATCCCGGACGGGCCGCCGGTGGGCTCGAAGTTCAGGAAGAAGATGCGCACGATCTCCCCGAATCCCATGGTCAGGATGATCAGGTAGATGCCGCGTATGCGCAGCGCCGGGAAGCCGATGGCCAGGCCCGTGAGCGCGGCCGCGCCGCCGCCGGCCAGCAGCGCCAGCCAGAAGGCCACGCCCATCTTGGTGGCAAGGATCACGGCGACATAGGCGCCCACCGCCATGAACCCGGCGTGGCCGAGGGATATCTGCCCGGCGGCCATCGGGATGTAGAGCGACAGCGCGAGCAGCGTGTTGATCGCCAGCGAGATCGCGACCGACTCGTAGTAGCTCACGCCGCCGTCCCCGCGCCCGCTGCCTTGCCCCGGCTCATGCCTTGCCCTCCACGTGGTACGAGGAGCCGAACAGGCCCTGCGGGCGGAACAGCAGCACCAGGATCATCAGCCCGAAGGCGAACGCATCGCGGTACGAGGAGGCGAGGTAGGCCACCGACAGCACCTCGACCGCGCCCAGCAGCACGCCGCCCAGCATCGCGCCGTAGATGTTGCCCAGGCCACCGATCAGCATGATGGCCATGCCCTTGATGCCCACGTCGATGCCCATGAAGGGCGACACCGAGTTGAACGACAGGCCGAGCAGCACGCCGGCCACGCCGCCCAGCGCCGAGGCGACCGCGAAGGTGAGCAGGATGACGTTGTTGACGTTGATGCCGAGGATGCTCGCGGTGAGCGTGTTCTCGGACACCGCGCGCATCGCCATGCCGTAGCGGGTGTGCGCGACCAGCAGGTGCAGCCCGACCATGGAGGCGAGCGACACCACCAGGATGAACACCTGCACGCTGGTGACCTGCACCGGCCCGAGCATCCAGGTGGCCGGCTCCAGGCTGTGCGGGAAGCCCAGCTGCTCGGCGCCGAACAGCTTGGCCGCCACTTCCTGCAGCACCAGGCCCGCGCCTATCGTGCTGACCATGGGCGCGAGGAAGCCGCCGCCGCGCTTGCGGATCGGCCGGAACGCGACCAGCTCCAGGATCACGCCTATCAGCGCCGCGCCCAGGATCGAGCCGATGAGCGCGGTGACGGTGCCGGCCTTGAACAGCACCACCAGCTGCAGGCCGATGAAGGCGCCGATCATGAACACCTCGCCGTGGGCGAGGTGGATCAGCTTCAGCACGCCGAACACCAGGGAATAGCCTATCGCCACCAGCGAGTAGGCCGCCCCCAGCATCAGCCCGTTGACGAGCTGCTGGGCCAGCATGGCGTGTCAGTCCGCGCGATTCTGGATAAGTGCGGGGTCGCGGCTCGGAGGGTCAGCGCAGCGCGGTGAACTTGCCGCCCTTGACCTGCAGGATCACCGGCTGGCGCACGGCCTCGCCGTCGGCGTTGATGGTGGTCGCACCGGTGACCGGCGCCTTGAAGTCCTTCAGGCCGGCCCAGCACTTCTGCATCCGGTCGCGGTCCGCGGCCAGGTCGCCGGCATTGCCGGTGATGCCCTGGGTCATGATGCAGGAGCGCACCACGGCCATGGTGTCGAACATCAGCGCGGCGGCGTTGCTGGGCGCGGCGTTGAAGCGCTTGCGGAACTCGGCCACCCACTTGACCGCGGACGGGTCGGCGCTGTCCTCGTAGAAGTCGTTGGCCAGCATCACGCCCTCGGTTGCCGGTCCGCCCAGTTCGATGAAGCGCGGATTCATCATGCCGAGGTTGCCCAGGATCGGCTGCTGCATGCCCTGGCGGCGCACTTCGCGCACGGCGTTGGCGCCCTCGTTGTAGAGCGCGGCGACCACGACGCCGTCCGGGTTCAGGCTCTTGGCGCGGGTGACCTGGGCCGAGTAGTCCACGTCGCCGGTCTGGAAGGTGATGGAATCCAGGATGTTCAGGCCGCGCGCCTTGAGCAGCGGCGGGTAGACCTGCGCGCCGTCGGAGCGCGACACCGCGTCCTTGCCGTCCATCAGGATCACGACGTTCTTGATCGGGCGCCCGGCGCTCTTCAGCCAGGCGTCGATCAGCGGGCCGTTGAGCTTGTCGGTGGTCAGCGCGTTGCGGAAGGCGTAGGGCCGGTTGGCCGCGGCGATGCCGGGCTTGGCGGCGGTCGGGGTGATGATCGGGGTCTTGGCCTGCACCGCGATCGGGAACACCGCCTCGGCCTCGCCGGAGAGCAGCGGGCCGACGATGGCGACCACGTTGTCGCTGGAGATCAGCTTGCGCGTGAGGTTGATCGCCTCGTTGATGTTGCCGCGGGTGTCGTAGGCGACCAGCTTGATCCTGCCCTTGCCCTCGATGGCGCCGAGCTGGTCCTCGAACATCTTGAGCGCGGACTGCTGCGCGGTGCCGAAAGCCGAGATCGGGCCGGTCAGCGGCATCAGCACGCCGATGGTCACGTCGGCGCGCGCCGACGTGGCGGCCAGCGCGGGAAGGGCGGCGGCTATCGCCAGGGCAAGGACTCGGTTGCGGATGCGCATGCTGGTCTCTCCTGTGGGGTCGGCGTACGTCCCGGATCGGGTCTCGGGACGCAATGGAACTCGGTGGAATTTAGTTGCTGATGGCAAACGTCAGCGGGCTAGCTTATAGGCCGCAAGCGCGGCTGGCAACGCCGCCGGGGGATTATTCGAGCTTCAGCCCCAGCTTGCGCACGATGCCGCCCCAGCGCTCGAAGTCGGCCTGGATCTGCGCGTCGAACTCGGCCGGCGTGCTGGTGCGGGGCACGGCGGCGTCGGCGACGATGCGCTGGCGCACGTCGGGCGCGCTCGCGGCGGCGACCACCGAGGCGTGAAGGCGGTCCAGCACCGGGCGCGGGATGCCGGCCGGGGCCACGAACCCGCCCCAGGACGAGACGGTAGCGTCGGGCACGCCGCCTTCGGCGAAGGTCGGGATGTCGGGTATGCCTTCCATGCGCTTGGCGGCGGACACGCCGAGTATGCGCATGGTCCCGGCGCGCGCGTGCGGGATGTAGGCCAGCAGCCCGTCGCAGGCGGCGCCGACGCGCCCGGCGAGCAGGTCCTGTATCGCCTGTGCGGTGCCCTTGTGCGGCACGTGGGTCATCTCGGTGCCGGTGCGGTCCTTGATCAGCTCGCACAGCAGGTGCTGGGCGCCGCCCGAGCCGGAGGTGGCGAAGTAGACCTTGCCCGGGTTGGCCTTGAGGTGCGCGGCGAACTCCTGCAGGTTGCGCGCCGGTATGACCAACGGGTTGACCACCAGGCCCATGGGCAGCTCGCTCACCAGGCTGATGGTCTGGAAGTCCGAGCGCTGGTAGGGCACCTTGGCGTACAGGTGCGGCGCGATGGCGAACATGTTGGCGCCGGCGTAGAGCAGGGTGTAGCCGTCGTTCTTCGATTTGGCGACGTAGTCCGCGCCTATCATCGTGCCGCCGCCCGGGCGGTTTTCCACGACCACCGCCTTGCCCAGCGAGCCGGACATCCGCTCGGCCACCATGCGCGCGAGGATGTCGAACTGGCCTCCCGGCGTGTAGGGCACCACCAGCTTGAGCGGACGGTCGGGGTAGGCCTGCGCCGGGACGTGGCCCGCGGCGAGCAGGGCGCCGGCAGCGGCCGCGACGGTCGTGATGGCTTTGAGCAGCTGCTGTGCGCGCACGGTGTGTCCTCGCGTGTCGTTGTCTGTCATCGGGTTGGTCGGCCTGGGCCCTGGCGGCGCTGCGCGCGTCGACAAGGTTGGTTCGGCAAAGTATATTCATTTTTCCGCGCATGCCCATCCGGAGGCGGCGCGGACAGCGAGGAGATGCGACATGCAGGCTGGCCTGGTGCCGGTGGAGGGGGATGCCGTCTGGACCGCGGCGCGGATGCAGGCGCCGGACATGAAGGCCAGGTGGATCCACGAACTGGATGATGCGGCGCGGCGTGACATCGGCCGCGCGCTGGACGCGGTCCGCGCCAAGGGCCTGCGCATCCCGTTTCCCGCGTCGGAGTTCCCCCTCGGTGAGTTCGCGGCCAGGCTGCAGGCGATCCGCCGCGAGGTGGAGGACGGCTGCGGGGTGATGCTGATGCGCGGGCTGCCCGTGGACGACTGGGGCCTGGAGGGCACGCGAATGGTGTACTGGGGCCTGGGCGCGCACCTGGGCACGGCGCTGGCGCAGAACCCGCGCGCCGACCTGCTGGTGGAAGTGCGCGACGTGGGCGGGGACCAGTACAAGGACCCGACCGCGCGCGGCTACCACACGCGGCGCGGCCTGCCGTTCCACAACGACCAGGGCGACTTCGTCGGCCTGCTCTGCTACCGGGGCTCGAAGG
Organism: uncultured Pseudomonadota bacterium; assembly: GCA_903909415.1. Next base: position 5,316 of record CAIVVS010000227.1, read on the forward strand.
CCGGGGGCCTGAGCTGCATCGCGAGCTCGGCTGCGGTGCACAACGAAATCCTCGCGACCCGGCCCGACCTGCTGGAAGTGCTGTACCAGCCGTACTACTGCGACGTCCGCGGCGAGCAGCCCCCCGCGCGCCCGCCGTACTACGTCGAGCCGCGCTTTGCCATGCACGCGGGGCGCCTGTTCACCCAGCACGGCCGCACCTACATCGATTCGGCGCAGCGCTTTCCCGAGGTGCCGCGCATCACGCCGGTGCAGGAGGAGGCCATGAAGCTGGTGGACACGTTGTGCAACAGCGATGCCTTCCGGCTGGACATGGATTTCCGCCGGGGCGACATCCAGTTCCTGAACAACCGCGTGATCCTGCATTCACGGACCGATTTCGAGGACTACGAGGAAGCCGACCGCAAGCGCCTGCTGCTGCGCCTGTGGCTGCGCACGCCCGGCTACCCGGACATCCCCGGGTACTTCAAGCCGCGCTTCGAGGACATGGCGCACTGGCTGCGCCACCCGGTCGTGGCGCAAGCGGCATGAGCGGGACTGGCGTGAACGACCACTCCATCTGGAGCTTCTGCTACGCGCGCGGCCGCATCCCCAAGGACATGATGGGCGGCTGCCCGATCTGCAGCAACCAGGGAATGATGGACATTCCCATGGTGTATTCGCTGATCGCCTCCGCGCCGGATGCGCCCAGGCGCAGCCTGGTGCTGGTGGACTGCGGTTTCCGCGGCGGCGATTCCATGACCGGCAGCCGCTTCCAGAACGTGGAGCAGCCGCAGGCAGTGCTCGCCAAGGTCGGCTTCACGCCGGCCGACGTGGACGTGGTGGTGCTCACCCACTTGCACTTCGACCATGCAGGCAACTTCGACGCCTTCCCGAATGCCCGGGTGGTGGTGCAACGGCGCGAGTACGAACGCTGGATCGCGGCGCTGGCGAAGATTCCCGACCTGACGCAGGGCAAGCAGCACTGGGCGCTCTCGTCCATGGATGCCGAGCTGCTCGCCGACATCCGGCGCGCGGTGGAGTCCGGTCGGGTGGAACTGCTCGACGGTGACACCGAGGTGGCGCCCGGCGTGACCTGCCGGCTCGCCGCGGACACGCACACGTTCGGCTCGCAATGGGTGGAAGTGGAGACCCACTCGGGCCCGCACGTGCTGGCCGGCGACTGCGTGTACTGGTACGCGAACATCGAACGCATGTGGCCGCCCGGCTACGTGCAGGGCAACACCTGGAACCTGGTGGAAACCTACGAGCGGCTGCGCGACCTGGTGGGCGCGGACAAGATCGCGCGGGTGATCCCGGGCCACGACATGCAGACCTTCATCCGCCACCGGAACTGGCTGACCGGGCTGAACCCGGTGGCGGAAGTGCACCTGGCAAAGGGCGAGGCGTCCCGCAAGGGCAACGGTGCGCCCTTCGTGCCGCCGGAGTCGGTGACCGCACAGCCGTGAAACTTCGGGGCTAGCGCTTCCTGAGGAACCAGTACACCACCACCACGGCGATCACGCCGGCGATCTTCCAGGCGTTTTCCCTCAGGAATTCGGCGGTGGCCGCCCAGGGTGACAGGTTTCCATGGGCGAGGACGGCTGGAAGCAACAGCATTCCCGCCGCGAACACCAACAGCGAGTCGGTCCGCGCCCGCGGCACGTAGATGCCGGCGTAGGCCACCTGCGCGATCATGCTGGCCGCGATGACGCCGAGCGTGACGCGGAACAGGTAGCCGCCGACCTCGGCGAACCAGGCCGGCGTCCCCTTCTTCACCTCGTCGGGATCCAGCGGGACCGGGCACAGCCACGGCAGCCAGCGATCGTTGGCGGCCCGCCAAGCCAGCAATACCGCCGCGATCAGCAGCGGCACCGCGCCGACAGGCAGGAACCCGAGGAGCGGCGGGGAGCCGATCCCGATCCGGCTCATGGGGCAGGGCCGGAAACGAAAAAGCCGTGAAAGCGTGCTTTCACGGCTTGTCCGGAAGCGATGACGCCCTCAGCGCTTGCCGCGCAGCTTGCGGATCGCGGCCAGTTGCGCCGCCAGCGTGGCCAGTTCCGCCTCGACCGAGGCGATTTCCTGCTTGTCCTGCGCCTTGGCGCGCGCCTCTTCGGCGGCCTTCAGCGCCTCGGTGGCCTTGGCCTCGTCCAGGTCGTGGCCGCGGATGGCGGTGTCGGCCAGCACGGTGACCATCTTGGGCTGCACCTCGAGCACGCCACCGGCGACGAAGATCATTTCCTCTTCGCCACCGCCGGCCGGCTTGATGCGCACCGTGCCGGGCTTGATCCGGGTGATCAGCGGGGTGTGCTGGGGATAGATGCCCAGTTCGCCGGCCTCGCCGGGCAGGACGACGAACTCGGCCTCCCCGGAGAAGATCGAGGCTTCTGCGCTGACAACGTCGACGTGGATGGTGTTTGCCATGGTGGGCTGCCCTTACTGGAGGGTCTTGGCCTTCTCGAACACTTCCTCGATGCCGCCGACCATGTAGAACGCCTGCTCGGGCAGGGCGTCGCACTCGCCGTTGACGATCATCTTGAAGCCCTTGATGGTGTCGGCCAGCGGCACGATCTTGCCCGGCGAGCCCGTGAAGACCTCGGCCACGTTGAACGGCTGGGACAGGAAGCGCTGGATCTTGCGCGCGCGCGACACGGCCAGCTTGTCCTCGGGCGAGAGCTCGTCCATGCCCAGGATCGCGATGATGTCGCGCAGTTCCTTGTAGCGCTGCAGCGTGGTCTGCACGGCGCGGGTGGTGTTGTAGTGGTCCTCACCGATCACGTTCGGGTCCAGCTGGCGGCTGGTCGAGTCCAGCGGGTCCACCGCGGGGTAGATGCCCAGCGACGCGATGTCGCGCGACAGCACCACGGTGGCGTCCAGGTGGCCGAAGGTGGTGGCAGGCGACGGGTCGGTCAGGTCGTCCGCCGGCACGTACACGGCCTGGATCGAGGTGATCGAGCCC
>CAIVVS010000228.1 GCA_903909415.1 uncultured Pseudomonadota bacterium
AGCGGCCCGAGCGTGAATCCCGAATCCAGCACCAGCACCTGGCCGGTCACCAGGTCCGCGCCCTCGATGAACCAGACCACGGCGCGCGCCACGTCCTCGGGGGTGGAGGCCTTGCCCAGCGGCGCGGTGGCTTCCCAGTGCGTCTTCACCGCTTGGTACTTCTCCTCGCCCAGCGCATCCTGCAGCCAGCGGCCCTGGATCATGCCCGGGCACACGGCATTCACGCGCACCTCGGGTGCCAGCACCCGCGCCAGCGACTCGGTCATCGTGTTGAGCGCGGACTTGGAGGCGGCGTAGGGAATCGAGCTGCCGGTGCCCTTGAGCCCGGCGATGGACGAGATGTTCACCACCGCCCCGCGCCCGCCCGCCTTCATCGCCGGCGCCACCGCGCGCGCCATCTGGAACGGGCCGACCACGTTCACGCGGTACACGTCGAGGAAGTCGTCCGCATCCACGCCCTCCAGGTTGGCATGGGCCACGAAGCGCGTGATGCCGGCGCAGTTGGCGAGCGCGTCGATGCGACCCCACCGCGCCATCGCCGCGTCGGCCAGGCGCCGGCAGTCCGCGTCCTGCGCCACGTCGGCCTGCACCAGCAGGGCCGTGGCGCCGTGCGGGGCTCCCGCCGCGATGCAGCGCGCCAGCACCTGCTCGGCCAGGGCCGCGCTGCGCGAATAGTTCACCACCACGTTCCAGCCGCGCACGGCGAGCTGCTCCGCGGTGGCGGCGCCGACGCCGGAGGACGATCCGGTGACGATGGCAACGGGCTGCGTCGATGGGGTCATGGCGGCTTTCGGCCTGGTTGGCGGCGGGGACGGCGCACGGTCCGCGCCGGTCAGTCCACCTTGGCGCCGGTTTCCTTCACCACCTTCGCGTACTTCGCGATCTCGCTGCGGATGAAGGCGGCGAACTCCTCGGGCGTGGTCGGGGCCGGCTCGTTGGCGGTGGCGAGGATGCGCTCGCGGATGTCGGGCGCGCGCAGCAGCGCCGTGGTCTCCGCGTTCAGGCGTGCGATCACCTCGGCAGGCGTCTTCGCCGGCGCCAGCAGGCCGAACCAGCCCAGCGCCTCGAAGCCCGGCAGGCCGGACTCCGCGCCGGTCGGCACGTCGGGCGCCAGCGTCGTGCGCTCGCGCGCGGCCACCGCCAGCAGCCGGATGCGCCCGCCCTTGACGAAGGGCGGCGTGGAGCCCAGGTCCACGAAGGCGATCGGTACCTGTCCGCCGGCGAGGTCGGACAGCGCGGGCGCATTGCCCTTGTACGGCACGTGCGTCATGTCCGCGCCGGCCAGCATGCGGAACATCTCGCCGGCCAGGTGCATGCCCGAACCGGCGCCGCCCGAAGCGAACGGCGTGCCGCCCCTGGCCTTGAGCGCCGCGACCAGGTCGCGGACGTTGGCCTGCGGCGTCACCGACGGGTTCACCGCCAGCACGAACGGGCTGGTCACCAGCAGCGTGATCGGCGCGAAGTCGCGCTGCGAGTCGTAGCTGAGGTTCTTGTACAGCAGCGCGTTCAGCGCCATCGCGCCCTGCGCGCCGACCAGCAGCGTGTGGCCGTCGGGCGCGGCCTTGGCGACGATCTCCGAGCCTATGCCTCCGCCGCCACCGGGCCGGTTGTCCACCACCATGGGCTGGCCGAGGCGCTCCGACAGCCGCGGCGACAGCAGGCGCGCGATGATGTCCGAGCTGCCGCCCGGCGGGAAGGTCACGACCAGGCGCATCGGACGCGACGGCCACGCGCCGGCGCCGCCCGGTGCCTGCGCATGGGCGCTCGCGCATGCCAGCAACACCGTCGCAACCCCGACGGCAACGCGAACTGAACTGCCCAATGTCATTTTCATGCCCTCCTCCTCCAAGAGAAAAGATGAATCAGATCAGCGATATAGCTTGTTTTCGAAGCTCATTCTTCAAGACCTTGCCGGTGGAATTGCGCGGCAGGGCCGGCAGCACCCAGACGTGTTTCGGCTTCTTGTAACCGGCCATGCGCTCGCGGCAATGCTCGGCCATCGCCCCGGCGTCCAGGCCGGAGGCATCGGCGCCGGCGCGCGGCTCGATGAAGGCCGCCACCGCCTCGCCGAACACCGCGTCCGGCACGCCGATCACCGCGACATCCGCGACGGCCGGGTGCGTGCGCAATACCTCCTCCACTTCCTTGGAGTACACGTTGTAGCCGCCGGTCAGCACCATGTCCTTCTTGCGGTCCACGATGTACAGGTAGCCTTCTTCGTCCTCGCGCGCCATGTCGCCGGTGTGGAACCAGCCATCCTTGAACGCCGCCTCGGTCTCGGCGGGCAGGTTGAAGTAGCAGCGCATGGTCGCGCCGCTGCCGGGCCGGCCATCGCGCACCAGCAGTTCGCCCGCCTCGCCGCGCGGCACGTCGTGCCCCTGGTCATCGGCGATGCGCACTTCCACGCCGGGGATGGGACGCCCCACCGACGCGGCGTGCGTGAACTGCTCGGCATGGCCGAGGTTGGTCACCAGGCACTCGGACGAGCCGAACAGCGCGTGGAACTGCGCGTCCGGCAGCAGCGCCATCACCTCCTGCTTGAGCGTCACCGGGAAGGCCTCGGTGGACACGATCACGGTGCGCAGGCTGGCGAAGGCGCCCGGATCCTTTCGGATGTGCGGCAGCATCATGCGGATCACCGTCGGCACCAGCCCGGCGGTGGTGATGCGTTCGCTGCGCACCAGTTCCAGCGCCGCGATCGGATCGAAGCGGTCCATGATGACCAGCGTGCCGCCGAAGCCCAGCGAGTTGATCATGCGCGCCACGCCGGCGCGGTGCGCGATCGGCGTGGTCACCAGCACGCGGTCCCCGGCGCGCACGCCCCACTCGCGGCCGTGGATGTGGATGCCCTGGGTCACCATGTTCGCGTGGGTGTTGACCGCACCCTTGGCGCGCCCGGTGGTGCCCGAGGTGTAGAGGATCAGGCAGTCGTCGAATTCCACCGGCACGTCCGGCAGGTCCGCCAGCGGCGCGGCGAGCAGCTCGCCGATCGCGATCTCGCCGGCCTGCGGCGTGCCGACCACGACGCGGCGCGCCGACACCGGCAGCGCCGCCAGCGCCGCGCGCCCGGATTCATGGCAGGCGGCGAGCACCGGCTGGCTGTCGGCGACGATGTGCGCGACCTCGGGTGGCGCGAGGCGGGTGTTCGCCGGCACCACGGTCGCGCCCACGGTGAAGGCGGCGTAGGCCAGCTGCACGAACTCGATGCCGTTGGGCAGGTGCAGCAGCACCCGGTCCCCCGGCCCCACGCCCAGCGCGTGCAGCGCCGAGGCCGCGTGCCGCACCTGCCGCTGAAGCTCGCCGTAGCCCACGCGCACGGCCCCGCAGACCAGGGCCTCGGCCTGCGGTTGGCGGCGTGCGTGCGCCGCGAAGATGCCTTCCAGCCGCATGGCGCGGCGCGGATCCGGCGCCGGCCTCAGCCGTCCTGGCGCTTGTAGGCGCCCAGGCCCGGCCGGTAGGACTTGTCGTCCAGGAACTGCTTCATGCCCTGGTCGCGCCCGCGCTCCGGGTCCACCAGCTGGGACTGGTCGGACTTGGCCATCAGGTAGTCGGCGGCCTGCTCCCAGCTCATGTCCGCGCTCATCTTGAACGCGACCTTGGCATGGCGCAGCACCGTGGGGTTCTTCTTCATCAGCACGTGGCACAGCTCGCGCACGCGCTGGCGCAGGCGCTCGCGCGGCACCGCCTCGTTGACCATGCCCATCTTCGCGGCCTTGGTGCCGTCGAAGGTTTCGCCGGTCATGATGTGGTACAGCGCGTCGCGCTGGTTCATCACCACCGCCACCGCCTTGGACACCACGCCCGCGGGGATGATCCCCCAGTTGATCTCGGACAGGCCGAAGGTCGCCTCTTCCGCGGCGATCGCCAGGTCGCAGGCGATCACCGGCGTGAAGGCGCCGCCGAAGCACCAGCCGTTGACCATGGCGATGGTCGGCTTGGGGTAGTGCAGCATGCGCCGCCACTGCCAGTAGCCGTTGATGCGGTAGGTCTTGTGGCGCTCGATGTCGGGCGCGTTGTCGGTGGCGCGGAAGTAGTCCTTCAGGTCCATGCCGGCGGAGAAGGAATCACCCGCCCCGGTCAGCACCAGCACCTTGCAGCGGTCGTCCACTTCCAGCGCGTCGACCACCGCGGACATCTCGCGGGCGAGTTCCACGTTGATGGCGTTTTTCTTGGCCGGGCGGTTCATGCTCACCCACGCGATGCCGTCCTCGAATTCGACCAGGACGTTCTCGCCCCAGGGTTCCTTGCTCGTAGCCATGTTCCCCTCCCAAAGAAGGGGGTCATGTTAGCTCAGCCATTGCCTTTTCGGCCCGCACCTGCTGGTGGAAATTGCCGGAAATGATGCTGGCCATGAAAACGCCATGGTTGCCGGTTGGCAAGGGGCGGATGCACCTGTTCGCGGGAGCGGCTTGCTTTCACCGCCAGGCAATCCGCGGGCCGTGCGCCGGCATGCGGCAAGTCATGCCGCTTGCCCCTGCTCGCGCCCGCGAAACCCTGCATAGGCCCGCGTGAACTCCGCGCCGATGAAGAAAATCTGCGACGAGTAGTAGACCCAGAGGAGTACGGCAACCAGCGAGCCGGCCGCGCCGAAGCCGGTGGCGGCACCGCTGTGGCCCAGGTAGAGCGTGATGAGGAACTTGCCCAGCGTGAACAGCACGGCACCGATCCCCGCGCCGACGAACACGTCCTGCCACGCCACACCGCGCTCGGGCAGCCATTTGTAGATCGCCGCCAGCAGGGCGAATACCACGGCCAGGGAAAACAGCGCGTTGATGCCCTCCACCATCCAACCCACGCCGTCGAAGGCCCCGCCCCACGCCCGCTGCAAGGCCGCCAGTACTGCGCTGGCGATGATGGAGAGCAGGAGCAACAGTCCCACCGTCAGTATCAGGCCCAGGCTGAGCAACCTCCCGCGCAACGCCGAAACCAGCCCGCCCCGGTGCCGCACCGGCACGCCCCAGATGACGTCCATGCTGTCCTTCAGTTCGGCGAAGACGCTGGTCGCCGCGAACAGGAACGTGGTTCCCGCAAGCAAGCCGGCCCACAGCCCCCGCCCCGAAGCGTACGAGGCCGCCAGCAAGGCCTGCACGGAATCCGCCCCGCCCTTGCCGATAAGGCCGCCCAAGCGCGCCGCCACCTCGCCCCGCGCTGCGTCGGGGCCGAACACGGTGCCGGCGACCGCGATGGCTATGACCAGGATGGGCGCGATGGAGAAGGCGGCATAGAACGCGAGCGCGGCACCCATGGTCGAGGCACGGTGCGCGATCCAGAAACGCAGCGCCTCGCGGGCCAGGGGGATGAACTTCGGCCCTCCAGCGTGGGCGCGCATCGGGACTTCAGCGATGCCAGGCGCCGGGCCCGCCGCAGGGGGGCTGCGACGGTGGCCGCACAACGGGCGACCCCGTTCGCGTCACTGTCTTGCCCACGGCGGGCGGCGTCCCGGCGCCCGGGAGACTGCGGTGACGTCGGCCTTGCTTTGGTCCAGCGTCTTGGGCAGGGGCGGGTTCGGCGCGGCGGTGTCCGGCGAGAGTGCGCTGGGTACGTTGACGACGGGACCGACGCCGGTGGCCCCGCCTCCGGCCGGCGACCCGGGTTCGGGCGCAGGTACCGTGCCCGGAGGCGGCGCACCTTCCGCGGTGAAATCGGCCTTGCTTTGGTCGAGGGTCTTCTGCGCGGGTGCGCGCGCAAGGTCCTTGGCTGCCACTACGGGTTCGGTCATGTCATGCCCTTCGCGTGGCGGGGCTGACGCGCCTGCCAACGCGAATGCGCCACGCTGGCAATGCTGGGGACTGCGAACGCAATCGTCTGTACGCCGTCGCACGGAGATCACCACAGCGGTTCCATAAAGTCGGTCTGGTCCGATGCCCGCACTCCCGCGTGCGGTCCACCACTCCCGTGTGCGGTCCACACATCGCCCAGCCCATGCCCAGCCACCGCGCCACCCGATGACCGTGTCCCGTCGCGCACGCTGGACCACGGGCGCAATCGCCGCCACCGTGTTCGGGCCACCCGTGCTGGCGCTGCTGTTCGTTGCCCTGTTCGGATGGAACTGGATGCGCGGCCCGCTGGAGCGGGCCGCGGCGGAGCGCTCGGGTCGCGTGCTGGCCATCAACGGCGACCTGAGCCTGTCCTTCAACTGGCCGCATCCGACCGTGCAGGCGAACGAGGTCACGTTCTCCAACCCGGCGTGGGCAAGGGAACGGCAGATGGTCTCGGTCGCCTCGGTGCAGGCCGACCTCGACCTCATGGAACTCCTGCGCCGCAAGGTCGCGTTTCCGGAGGTCCGCCTGCAACGCCCGGTGGTGTTCCTCGAACTGGGCGCAGACGGGCGCAAGAACTGGCTGCTGGACCCACTCCAGAAAGACGAGGAAGCGCGCATCCGCATCGGACGACTGCGGCTGGACCAAGGCACGCTCGGGTACGACGATGCAGGGACGGAAACCAGCATCCGGGCCGCGTTGTCCACCGGCCCGGTGGGCGAACCCGCGCCCCGCGCCGGCCCCGTGACCGCCCCCGGCACGACCCCGCCGCCAACCGTCCCTGCCGCCGGGCAGGACGGGGTGCGTTTCTCTGCCCACGGACGCTACCGTGGCGTGCCGGTGCTGGCAGTCGGGCATGGTGGACCGGTGCTCGCCCTGCGCGACGACACCACGCCCTACCCGGTCACGGTGGAACTGGTCGCGGGCCGCACACGCGCCAAGGCTGCCGGGACCATCACCAACCTGCTCGAACGGGCCGGGATCGACATGCGGCTGGAACTGCGCGGCGACAGCCTGGCGCAACTGTTCCCGCTGCTGGGCATCGCGCTTCCGGAAACCCGCGCCTACTCGACCAGCGGGCACCTGGTGCGCCGCATGGCGCAGTGGCGGTACGAGCAGTTCTCCGGCACCGTCGGAGACAGCGACTTGTCCGGCACGCTGCAGGTCGTCACCGGCGGCACCCGACCGGCGCTGACCGGGGAACTGGTCTCGCTGGTACTGGACCTGGAGGACCTTGGCCCCCTGATCGGCAGCAAGCCTGGAAGCGTGCGCGCCGCGAAGCAAGGCCCGCCGGCCGAGGCGCGCGTGCTTCCCGACGCCGCCTTCAGCACCGGCAACTGGAACACGGTGGACGCCGAAGTGACGCTCAAGGCCCGCGCCATCAGGCACGCGGCGGCACTGCCGATCGAAGCACTCTCGACCCACCTGAGCCTGCGCGACTCGGTGCTGGTGCTGGACCCGCTGGAATTCGGCGTCGCCGGCGGCACCCTGGCCGCCAAGCTCACGCTGGACGGGCGCGTCGATCCGATGCAAGCCCGCGCCAGCCTGAGCGCGAGGAAGGTCCTGCTGTCGCGGCTGATGCCCACCGTGGAACCCGGCAAGGGCGGCATCGGGCAGATCAACGGCGAGGCTGAGCTTGCCGGCACCGGCAACTCGGTCGCCGCCATGCTGGGCACGTCCAGCGGCAGGCTGGCCTTGGTGGTGGCCGGCGGTCAGGTCAGCAAGCTGGCGATGGAAAAGCTCGGGCTGCACCTGTGGGAAGTGCTGGAGATCAAGTTCACCCGGGACAGCCTCGTGCGGATCAACTGCGCCGTGGCGGACTTCGGCGTGGCCAACGGGCGCATGCAGGCCGACACGCTGGTCTTCGACACCGCGATCACGACCATCACCGGCAGCGGCAGCATCGACCTGAAGCACGAGCGGCTCGACCTGACGCTGAACCAGAAGACCAAGAGCACCAGCCCGCTGGCGTTCCGGGCCCCGGTCCACGTCCACGGCAGCCTGGCGCAGCCGGCATTCGAGGTGGACAAGGGGCGGATCGCGGCGCGCGGGCTGGGCGTGCTCGCGCTGGGCCTGCTCAATCCGCTGCTGGCACTGATACCGCTGATCGACGCGGGACCGGGCAAGGACAGCGACTGCGCAAGGCTGGTCCGGGGCGCATGGCCAGCGGGGGCAAGCACCTCCCCCCCGCCACCGAAGCAGGTGCCAGCGCCCGGCTAGCCCCCGCCGGCCCGGCTGCGCGCGCCTGGCCCGCGCATTCGCCCGGCAGGACAACGGCAGAAGGACGACCGGAATGTCCCGACGCGAACCGTGCCGTCCATCCGCGCTTGGCGATGTCCCGAATGGAGCGCTCCCGGGCTGTCGCGGGATGGACAAGGCGCGCGAGCGGGGCGGACGGCGCCACGCATCCCGATGCCGGGCGGGTAGCCGCAGCACCTCATCCCGGGCCCCGGCGACCGCAGGCTGCGGGTGCCTCTGGACTATAATGGGCACCTGCAGCCCCGGGAGATGCGGATTTCGTCAAGACCTTGTTACCCAGATCGCGCAGAGGCGGACCGTGGCAAAAGTACTGGTTGTGGAAGACCATGCCGACATCAGGAAACTGATACGCATGACGCTGGATTTCGAGGGTCACGACATCCACGAGGCCATCGACGGGGAATCCGGACTCCTGGCGGTGCGCTCGCTGCGCCCCGACGTACTGCTCCTGGACATCATGATGCCCGGCGACCTCGACGGGTATGACGTCTGCAGGATGCTGAGGGCCGAACCGGAATTCTCGTCCCTGCCCATCGTGATGCTCACCGCCAAGGGCCAGGCCTCCGACGTCGCCAAGGGCATGGCCCTTGGCGCCGACGCCTACATCCTCAAGCCGTTCAATCCCGATGAACTGGTCGCCACCGTGGCGCGGCTGTCCCGGGAGCGTCGCGCATGAATGGGACGAGGCGCACGCGTGGCCAGGCAACGCTGTTGATGCGAGCCGGGTTGGTGACCGGGACGCTGCTCGCCGTGCTCTGGGTCGCGGTGTTCGTGCTCAACGCGTCGAACCACGAGGTCGCCGTGCGCGCGGCCAACCGCCAGAACGAGAATATCGCCGCCGCGCTGGAGGAACACACACTGCGCGTGCTCGCGGCGATGGATCAGGCGACCCTGCGGGTCGCCAACAACGCAAGGACCTCACGCCGCACCGCTGGCATGGACCTCGAGCGCTTTGCCAACGAAACCGGTCTTGCACCCAGCATCCTCCTGCAACTTGCCACCACGGACGCAAGCGGCAGGATGACCGACAGCAACCTCGATCCGAATGTGCGGAAAAACGGGCCCGTGGACCTGTCCGACCGGGAGCACATCCGCGTGCACCTCGGAGCTTCCCACCCCGAACTCGCGAAGCTGGTCACCTCCAGCGGCCTGTTCATCGGCAAGCCGGTGCTCGGAAAGGTTTCCGGCAGATGGAGCATCCAGCTGACCCGCAAGCTGGAGGACGCGGACGGTCGGCCGCTGGGCGTGGTGGTGGCCTCGCTCGATCCGACTTACTTCGAAACCATCTTCGGCAAGGTGTCCATGGGCGAGCAGGGCGGCATCGGCCTGCTGGGCCGGGACCTGATGTACCGCGCCCGCATCGTCGGCGGGCAACCCGCCGGGATGGGGGCAACGCTGGCGCCGGGCTCGGTCACCTGGAATGCGGATGACGAGGGCATGGGATCCTACATGGTGCGCAGCCAGATCGATCCGGTGGACCGGTTCTTCTCGTACCACAACGTGCGCGGCTACCCCCTGCGCATCATGGTGTTCGAGTCAACCTCCGAGGCCCTCGTCGAATGGAAGCGTTCGAAGGACATCGTGATCGCCCTTGCAGCGTTGATGTCGCTGGGTATCCTGCTGACTGCGGCCCTGGTGGTGGCCACGGTGAGGCGCATCGAGTCCAGCAACGAGACCCTGCGGGAAAGCGAGCAGCGCGCCCGCAGCGCGAGCCAGGCCAAGTCCGAGTTCCTGTCGGCCATGTCGCACGAGCTGCGCACGCCGCTGACCAGCATCCAGGGGTTCGCCCACCTGATGGAGCGTCGTGCCCCTGATCCTCTGCAGCGCGAGCAGGCCATGATGATCCGCAAGGCGGCGGAGCACCTGGCGGAATTGCTGAACGGCATACTGGACCTGGCCAAGATCGAGGCCGGGGCCATGCGCCTCGCGCCGGAGGAATGCCGGATCGCCCCGCTGATCAACGACGAGGTCGAGTTGTTCGCCCTCACCGCCCAGGACAAGGGCCTGACCCTCGTTGCCAAGATCGGCCCGGAGGTTCCGGACATCGTCCTGGTCGACCCCCTGCGGCTCAAGCAGATCCTCAACAACCTGCTGTCCAACGCGGTCAAGTTCACCGAGCGGGGAGGCATCACGCTTGAAGTGTCGCGCTCAGCCCGGGGCGGCCTGGTGATCGCCGTCGAGGACACCGGCAGCGGCATCGCACCGGACATGCTGGAGGCGGTCTTCGAGCGATTCCGCCAGGGCGACAGCCGGGTGAGCTACCGTCACGGCGGCACCGGGCTGGGCTTGTCCCTGTCCCGATCACTTGCGCGGACGATGGGCGGCGACGTGGTTCTGGCGCATTCCGGCCAGGCGGGGTCGAGATTTGAGCTGATCCTTCCCGAATCCGGCGCCCTCCCCCAGGAGACCGAACCGCAGCCGGGCTGAGGACGTCGCCCGCGGCGCCGAATCAGGCGACCGCGCGAAGCTGCGTGACGATCCCGTCCACCTGCTCGCCGTCGCGCATGCCGAGCACATCCGCGCTCAGCATCAGCGGCATGGGCATGTGGTTGGGCCCCATCACCTCGGCGCTGTAGAACGCCTCGCGAACGCGCTTGACCACCGTGCTGCCGGACTCGTCCGACGTGCCAACGAGCAGCACCGCGAGCGACACCTCGCCGGAGCGCGCCTTGATGTCCGTCGGCCGGCACACCCGGTCGATGACCTTGGACAAGGCGGCCATCGCGTCGTCGGCGGCGGACTCGCCCATGTGGTCGCGTATGTCGTCCAGGTTGGAGATCCTGAAGACCGCGATGGACGATGGCGAGCCCGCCCTGCTGGAACGCCGCATCTGGCGCTCGTAGATCGAGCCCATGCGCTCCTGGTTGGCCGCGCCGGTCACGGGATCCAGATGTTCGAGCGCATGCGGCCGGAACTGCCGCCGCGCCGAAGCCAGCGAGCTGCGCGCCAGCTCGTCCGTGCGACTCGCGTTCAGCCGGGCCAGCTGCAGCGCGACGCCTGGGACCTCCTCCATCAACGACCATGCCTGCGCGCCGCGCAGCACGACCACGTCGCAGTCCGCATCGGCCACCAGGTCGAACGCGCCGATGCGCCCCCTGAAAAGGGTGTGCTCGCCCCAGCAATCGCCCGGATGCAGCACCAGCGAGGCCACATGCGGCTCGCTTACCAGCCGAAAGGACCCGACGCCGGTAAGCAGGAATCCGAGTTCCTCGACAGGCTCCAGGCGCGGCTCAAAGATGCGCGTGCCCGCGCGGATGTGACGCCAGTCGCCGAAATCGAGCACGCGCTTCATCACCGCCGGACCGAGCGTGGACCAGATTCCACCAGGACCCTGCCCGGACTCGGAACCGGGCAAGGCAAATTCGACGTGCCGATCGATAGCATTCATCCCATGGCCCTCGACAAACGTTTGGCAGCGTGCTTACCCATTGGTCATATTAACCATTTTTACAAATCAAGACATACCATTTTGGTATTATTGAGCATAAATGCACTTTTCCCATCCAAAGCCGTCCGGCCTGAAGGCGTGTGCAGCGGGTGCCCTCCTGCTGGCGGCCTGGGCCCCTGCGCTGGGGGCGGCCACCCTGTCGGTGAACTCCCGGATGGGGGAACCGCTGGATGCCGTTCTGCGATTCCTCCCCGGGGAACTGGGGACGGCGTATCTGGAACGCAGCTGCTTCCTCCCGGCCACCGCGACGACCGGCACGCCGACGCCCGCAGGGGTCGGCGTCAGCCCCGGCGGAGATGGGGCCAGCCTGCTGCTGCGCACGGACCAGCCGCTCGGCGAACTGGCCTACGCAGTCCGGCTGGTGTCCGATCGATGCGCTGACCTGCCGCGCGCCACGCTGGAGCTCGTCGTGCTCCCCGGAGCCGCCGAGTCCTCGGCAGGCGACGCGAAGCTGACGCTCGCGCCGGCGATGCGGCAGGGGCTGGCCGATGCGCCTGGCCAGCCGCGCGCGCACCCCGCCGCGCCGGCCGCCGGTGCGCCCGCCCCGCGGGCGCTCGCTCGTGTTGCCAGCGCCGCTGCCCCGACTGCCGCACCGCGTGGACGCGAGAACGGGCTCAAGCTGGCCCGCAGCCTGTCCGGCCTTCCTGGCGACACCCGCCCTGACCACGCCCAGTTCCTGAGGGACGTGTTCGCCGCGCTGCAGGCGGACCCGGAGGAGGTCGCCTCGACCATGCGCCAGGTGGACCGCCTGAACGCGCTGGCGTCCGATGCCATCGCCGCCCTCTCGGCGTCACCGCCGCAGGTGGCGGCCGCGCCGGCTACGGTGAAATCACCGGGCGCCCTGCCGGCCCCGATGCTGGGCGGCGTGTCCTTCCTGCTGGCAGCGGGCAGCATCGCCTGGCTGGTGAAGCGCCGGCGCGACGACAGGGCATTCGACGAGGACGCCCCGACGGTGACCGTCCCCGTACCGGTTCCACGCACGCACGCGGCGGCCCCCGCCAGGCAGGCCAGCGGCGGACCGCATGGGCGCGACGACCCGCGCGCGGACCTGAATTTCTCCGCCCGGCAGGCCTGAGGTCGGCCCTGGCCGCGCGGCCGGGCCACGCGGTGCGGCGCGCGCGCCTCGCGGACCCGTCGCCGCGCGCAAGCCTTCGCCGCCGGCATGGGGACAGGACCACGGCGTGCCCGCGCGGCGGCCCGCCTCCGGGAACCGGGTCGCGGGCCCCGGCAGATTCCTGGGCCCGGGCCCGGTGCGCACGGCCGCCGAGCCGGCCGGCCCGGTCAACCCGGGCCGTGGACCGCCGGAGGGCGACCGCTGCGAACGGCGCACCAGCCGTCAAGCGCCGACTGCAGCGGTGCGGGCGCGCTGCCGCACGCCTGCGATTCAGCGCCCCCACGCCGGGATGAGGCGCCTGGCGGTCGCGCCGCCCTGGGAACGGTCGTACCGGCTCAGTGCGGCAACGGCTCCATCTTCGTGAGCACCCAGTCGGCTCCCTGGCGGGCCACCTCGAATCGGACGCGATCGCCGCGCTGCAGGGAATCAAGCCCGACGCCGGGGCGCACCTGCATCGCCATGGTCATCGCGGACATGTTCCCGCCCACCCAGTCACCGTGGCGGATGATGACGCGCCGAGCCGGTGCGTCCACCTTGCGTATCTCGCCGATGCCGGAGTCGGTGTCGCGGCTGTTGGCCGCCACCGGCGAGGCGGCAACGGCGTTCAGTACGATCAGGGTGATGCCCAGGGCCAGCTTGAGTGCGTGTTTCATGCCATTTCTCCTCATTGTGTTCGATGCGGAACGGCGCGCGGATTCAGCGCGCGGCCGCGGGACCTTCGTTGAGCAGCGCCCTGACCTGCGAACGCACCGGCTCGGCCTGCTCGTCGAGTTGTCCGATGGCCAGCCAGCGGGCGCGGCCGCGCTGGTCCACCAGCAGCGTTGCGGGCAACTGCTTGATGTTCCATGCGCCCGCCAGCAGCCTGGACTCGGCGTCACGGTACACGGGCAACGCCACCGGATACTTCTTCAGGAACGCCTGGATCACGCGCGGCGAGTCACCCAGGTTGACCAGCAGCACGTCCACGGGCTGGCCCTTCATGGAAGACGCCATGCGCTCCAGCGCCGGCAGTTCCTTGCGGCAGGGCTCGCACCATGCGGCCCAGAAATTCACTACCAGCACCCGACCGCGTGCGTCGCCATAGGCGAACGGATTGCCGTCCTGCGTCTGGAACTCGGGAAGCGCCAGCCTGGGGTCGGCGCGCTTCAGCTCCACGCCCAGCGCCACCCCGGTCCCCAGCAGGCAGGCCGCGGCCAGGCAAGCCATGGCCATGCGGACAAGCACACCTTGCACGGGCGCGTATCGCTGCATGGCAGCCTCAGCCCGCAACGATGTAGAGGGACACGACGGCGCAGGTCCAGACAGCGGCGAGCTCCAACCAGGGCATCGTCGGCCTGAGCAACGGGCGCGGCCCCATGCGGCGCTCGTCCCAGAGCGTCGGCCCATGCCGAAGGTGTTCAACGGGCATGATGGCCTCCCTGGATGATTCGACTGTCGGCGAGGTTGATCGCCATCGCCAGCGGGCGCCCCGCATGGAACCCGAAGTCCACGCTGGCGGCTTCGCCCGGCAGCCCCGGTCGCCTGATCGTGGCTTTGGCGCTCAAGTTCTCGACCGTGGGCACCAGCGTCCCGTCGATGCGCGATCCGGCTGGCAGCAGCCGCAACGCCTCGACCTTCCACGCCTCCGGCGCCACGGCGCGCCAGCCCGCATCCTTCCAGTAGAAGTAGCTGCGCTCGGCGACCTTGCTGCCCGGACTGCGCACGGTCACGCCCATCAGGTTGTCGGCGTCGTTGCCGGTCACCACCGGCAAGTCGTAGCGCGTCCCGGCCGGGTCAACCCGGTGCAGGACCAGGGTGGCCTCGGGGCGGTAGGCGCGGTTGGCGAACACCATCAACGCCGAGCGCTCGCACCGCCCGCTGCTGCCGACCAGGCAGTACTGCGCGGCGTAGAAATCCAGCAGGCCGATGGTCGAGACGAAGCGCGCGCTGTCCAGCCTGCAGGCCGCCCACTTCATTCCCTTCCCGAAGCGCGCCGGTCCTGCCTGCACGCACTGGTCCTGGATGCGGCCGAACTCGACCACGTCGCCGGCGGGGCGTTCGATCACCATCAGGCCGGTCTCGGGGTCGCGCGCCGAGGGGTCGCGGTCCTGTGCTTGCGCGGCGCCCGAGAAGGCGGCGAACAGCGCCAGGGCCAGGATGCCGGAGCGGCGGGAGGAAGGGGACGGTTTCATGTGGGGCATTCCGTTGCGTTGATCAGCGTGAGGGGTTCATCGGTCGGGTTCGGGATTCAGCGCGCCAGCTTCAGGTACGCCTCGGCGTCGGCAAGGCCGGCCGATGCCGCGCTGCGCAGCCAGCCCAGGGCCTCGGTGCGGGCCTGCGCCTCGTCCTCGACGGGCAGGCGCCTCTCAAGCAGCAGCCGGCCCAGCTGCAACTGGGCGCGGGCCTCGCCTGCCCGCGCCGCCCGGCGCAGCCAGCCTGCCGCCGCCGCTGCCGCATCGGGCACTCGCGGCGAGTCCAGGTGCATCATCGCCAGCGCGGCCATCGACAGCGCATCGCCCTGCGTCGCAGCCTTTTCCAGCCAGAACAGCGCCTCGAGCTCGTCACGTTCGACACCCAAGCCGTCGCGGAACAGGAGGCCCAGCCTGCGCTGCGCCATCGCCACGCCCTGGCGCGCCGCCTCGTCGAGCAGGGTAGCGGCCGTCGCGGGGTGCTCCGGCACGCCGCGGCCGTTGAGGTAGGCCAGGCCGAGCGCGGCCTGCGCCTCGGGCAAGCCCCGGGCCACGGCGCGCGCATGCCAATGCGCTGCGAGCACGTCATCGCGCGGCACGCCCTGCCCGGCCTCGTGCATCCGGCCCAGCGCATGCTGGGCGAACGCGCTGCCGCGCTGCTCGGCCGCCTGCAGCGCCTGCAGCACTGCCTGCGCAGGGGCGCCGGACTCCAGTCCCGCATAGGCCACGCGCGCCGCCGCATCCACGTGGCCCGAAGCGGCCGCCTGACGGTACCAGCGCAGCGCCTCGGCAGGATTGCGTTCCACACCGCGCCCGGCCTCGAACATGCGCCCGGCCTCCACCATGGCAGGCGCGTGTCCGGCGGCGGCGAGTTCGCGGTACAAGGCCATCGCGGCGCCGAACTCGCCGCCGAAGGCCTCGTCGCGGGCCTGGTCCATCAGTTGTCCGGCCAGCTCCTCGGTCAGCGCGGGCGCCACCGGGTTGGCCTGCGGCGGCTGGCCATGCAGGGCAGCCTGCCCCGGCACGGTGTTGCCCGGCGTGAGCGCATGCGCCTGGGCCGGCCTGAGCATCATGACCATCGTTGCGGCCGACAGTGCCGCGGACACAAGCGCCAGCGCGATGCCAGCGGGCAGCCTGCGCGCCCCTGGCGGGGGCGGCGGCAGGTGGAAGCGGGTCCGGCGTTCGCTGGCGGCCATGTCGCGGCTCACAGGGTGCGAATCACGTTGTGGATGTTGCGCGGCGAGGTCAGCAGCGGCACCATCGCCCAGCGATCCTTGCTGTCCATGATCACCCGGCCGGTGCTGCTGTGGTTGCTGACGTCGGCATCGCGCTCGGGGTCCGGGTCGACGAAGCCCTGGCGGCGGCGCAGGTGGTCCACGTTCGCCTGGGTGCCGGTCAGGAACAGCCAGCCCGGGCCGGCCTCGAAGATGTCCTCGGCGTACTCCTTGAGGATGGGCTGGGTGTCCTTCTGCGGCTCCAGCGTGATGGAGTAGAAGAAGACGTCCTTGCCCATGCGCTCGCCCATCATGTCCTGCACCTTGCGCAGGTTCTGGTTCACCGCCGGGCAACGGCCCTCGGTGCAGGCGACGACGAAGAAATTCAGCAGCACGATCCGGTCGCGGACCAGGTCGTCATAGAAGTTGAAGGTCTCGCCGGTGTGCGCCACCAGCGGGACGTTGGGAAGCCAGCCGCGGCGCGCGGCCGTGGACAGCGGCCGCCCTGCAGCCGGGGGTACCGCGCCATGCAGCGCGGCGGCCCCGGCCGGCAGGGCCGCTGCCATCGGCAGCAGCCCTGCGGCGGAAAGGAAGTTTCGGCGGTTCATGCGGACTCTCCCTTGCCGGCCGTGCTCAGACGATCTTCCACATGGCCATCATCCCGTGGTCTTCGTGAACCACGTTGTGGCAGTGCATGGGATAGATGCCCTTGTAGTCGCGGAAACGCATCGCGGTCTCGATGGTTTCGCTCGGGTCGAGCCGGTACACGTCCTTGCGGCTGTTCTCGATGGCGCCGGTCGGGTTGGGCGTGGCGGTGCCCTTGCGCGACAGGATGCGGCCCTCCTCGTAGTGCGGGTGGATCGGGTGCGACCAGGAGCCGCCGCCGTTCTTGTGCACCCAGACTTCCTCGGTGCCTTCCTTCACTTCGTAGGGAGCGGCGTAGCGGTCGTAGAACACGCCGTTGGCGTTCCATGCGCCGTTGCCGCGGCCCCACACCCACTCCTTGCGCTTGGCCGCGCGCACGGTGACGGCGGCCGGCAGCGGACGCAGCGCCGTGCCCGCCTTGATCGGCGTGCTGCTGTCGGTCAGGCCGGTGCGCGCCGCCCCGACGACGAACTTGATCACGTCCATGGATGCGGCCGGGGCCAGCAGCTTGCCGGACGGGCCGCGACCGTTGGTCTGCTCGGCGCGGTTGGTCAGCACGATCTCCGTGCCCGGCTTCATGCCGGTGAAGTCGATGATGATGTCGAAGCGCTCGCCCACGGAGTGCTTGAAGTTGGTGAGACTGACCGCGGTGGGCAGCAGGTTGCCGTCGTTGGCGATCACGGTCATCGGCAGGTAGGTCGTGCCGGTGAGGCCCTGGCGCAGCCACCACCAGTGGAAGCGGCTCGGGCCGCCGTTGTAGACGCGGAAGCGGTAGCGGCGCGGCTGCACGTCCATGAACGGCTGGATGGTGCCGTTGACGGTCATCTTGTCCCCCATGGCGCCGTCCAGGCAGGCCAGCGGGAAGAAGTCCACGCCGCGCGGGTCGAACTGGCGGTCATGCACCATCAGCGGCACGTCGAACTCGTAGGGGAAGCTGCCCGCGTCCTGCGAGTGCGTCGGGAAGCGGATGCCGGTGGTGCCGACCTTGGTCTCGTCGCCGGTATCCACGTCGTCATAGATGGGGCAGGCGCCGAACAGGCCGGCGTACACGTTCTGCGAGGTGAAGTCGTGCTTGTGGTCATGAAACCACAGGGAGCCCAGCGCCTCGCGGAAGTCGCCGCGCACGCCGGAGGGGTTCCACTTGGCGTCCGCCGTCTGCCTGGCCGCGCCGTTGGCCTGCCACTGGTTGATGCCGGCGTACAGGTTGGGGAAGTGGTAATCCCAGAAATGCCCGGCGTAGTTGTAGTAGAGCGGGCCGCCGTCACTCTCGGAGGGCGTGTGGTGGTTGTGCACGTGGGTGGCGATGGTGGAGGTGCCGAAGCCCAGCGCCGACACCTGGTCCACCGGGGTGGCGGGCAGTTCGTTGTAGATGCGCACCAGGTGCGAGCGGCCGTAGCGAAGGCGGAACACCGGGCCGGGCACGCCGGTGCAGCGCACGCCACCGGTACCGGTCACCTGGCTGATGTTGTCGAAATCGCGGTCGGCAAAGCCCCAGGCCAGCTGGCCGGCGGCGCCGGCGGGCATCTCGCTGTGCCAGACGTGCCTGTGCTGGATGGCGCGCATCTCGTAGAAGTCCTTGGGCGGGTTCAGCAGGCCGCCGGTCTTGTCGGTGCCGTCCCAGCCCTGGTGGGCGAGGTTCGCAAACGGCGTGGAGTTCACCATCTCCGGGTGGTGGTGCAGCAACTCCAGCTTGGAATCCAGCTTGTGGGTGGGCGCATGGCCGGGCTTGCCGCCGCGCAGGAACATCGCGTCGGTCAGTTCCGACACGCTGCTGCGGGTGGTGTAGGTCGGGGTCATTTCCTCCAGGCGCTGCAGCGGGTCCTTGAAGGGGGTGGTCCTGGGGCTGATCATTCCAACGCCGGGGATCGGGCAGTCGGAGGCGGCCATGGCGGCGCGCAGGCTGAGTCCTTTGATCGGCAGCAACATCCCGGTGCCGGCGCTGAGCACGCCGAGCTTGAGCAGGTTGCGGCGGTCCAGGCCAGATCGGGTCAGTTCACGTTGTACGTCCATGGTGCGTTGAATCAGTTTCTTGTCCACAGCTTCCTCGTCATTGGTTTGGATACTCACAGTTGCCTTGCGCCATTTATTGCAAATTCGAATTACGCAACCCTCATCGCAAGCTGTGTGCCACGTCCTGACAGGAACTGGAGAGGGATTATTTCTCGCTTATATTCATGCACTTATCCATAAAACCCGGTATTTCTACGCAGCCAGTCCAAAAAAGCACAAATGAAATTTGTGACTTTTTCGACATATGAAATGATCTTTGTCGCAATTTCGACAGGACATCAGATCCTTCCCGGGCGCCGTCCCTGAACCGGCCACGGCCGGGGCAACAAGAAAAGCAGTGCCCGGGGGAACTGCCCTCGTCCGCCTGCCCCGCCTGCCCCGCATACCCCGGGGCCGGCTGGCCTCCACGGTGGCGGCACCGATGCGGGCGCCGGTGCCGGCATCCCGCATCCAGGGCGCCACCGACTGGCCAAGCCTGAACGTGCCCGACCGTGTCCCCAGGGGGCCGACCGCGGCCGGGTGACAACGGATGATGTGCGTGGCAACACCCATTCCTCGCCCGCCCGTCGGCGCGCATCCGCCCCCGCCGGGATGCGGCGCTGACCGTTCCACGCGAGTCGCGGAAGGAGAAAAGCCGGGGCCCCGCGAGGGATGGACGGGAGGCCTGGGCCCGCTCAGGCCGCCATCCGCCGCTTCACCCGCAAGCGGATGGCCCCATACGGAATGCCGGGCAGCCGAGCACGTTGAAAGTAGTGCCACTGCGATCGAGCGCGGCCTTGAGGCGGTCGCGCTCGGCCTGCGGCAAGGGCTCCAGGTCGGGCTCGTTCGGGCCGGCCGGCCCGCGCGCGAGGTCGGCCTGCGCGCCGTCGCCGCCCTGCCCCGCTTCGTGGTCGTCCTTGCGGCGGCGCTGCAGGGTGTCGGGCCTGCCGTCATGGCGGCCCGCTCCGGCTGGATCGGTGCGGCGCCGGCGCTGAAGCAGGGACTCCACCGCCCGCCGCAGCTCGGCCGGTTCGACCGGCTTCCTGATGCAGTCCGCAGCGCCCCGACTGAGCGCCTGGACCGCGACCTCATCGCCGTCCCTGCCGGCCATCATCACCACGCGGGTGCGCGGCGCGCGCTTGAGGATCTGGTGCAGCACCTCCAGGCCATGCATGCCCGGCAGGGTGTCGTCCAGCAGCACCAGCGAGGGCGTGCGCCCGGACAGGACTTCCAGCCCCGCCTCGCCGCTGCGGGCGATGTCCACCGCCATGCCGTCGCGTTCCAGGTAGATGCAGATGTTGCGCGCGAGGATGGCCTCATCCTCGATGATCAAGACTTGGGGAATCATCACTGGCTCCTAGGCTGAAACGGGAAGGCTCAGGCACACCCGCGTGCCATGGCCCTGGGTGCTGCTGACCGAGATCGCGCCGCCGAGGCGTTCGAGGGTGCGCGCCACCAAGGGCAGGCCGATGCCCATGCCGTCGGGCTTGGTGGAACGCGGGGCGGTGAAGGCGTGCCGGAGCTGGTGCGCCGCGATGCCCACGCCGCTGTCGGTGAGCGAGATCTCCAGCATGCGCCGGCCGCGCGGCAGCGAGGCGGCACGGGTGGACAGCGCCAGCGTGCCGCCCTCGGGCATGGCCTGCAGCGCATTGGTGGCGATGGTGTGCAGCACCTGCCTGAGCAGGTCCGCGTCCGCGGCCGCGGGCGGCAGGCCGGGGGCCAGTTGCCAAAGCACGCGCACGCGGTGGCGCTCGCACTCGGCGCGCAGCCCGTCCAGCGTCGCACGCAGCACTTCGTTGGCGCTGCTGCTGCCCCGCCCGCCGACTCCGTCGCGCGCGTGGCCCAGCAGGCCATGCACCCAGGACTCGATCCGGTCGGCCTGGCCGATGATGTCGCCGGCGAGGCGCGCGGATTCCTCGCGGCTGCTGCCTTCCAGCAGCTCGGCGGAACTGCGGATCGCCGCCAGCGGGTTGCGGATGTCGTGCGCGAACGAGGCGGCGATCTCGCCGACCGCGGCGAAGCCCTCGTTGCCGGGGACGCGCTGCTGCTGGGCGCGGATGATGGCCTGGCCGCGGCGCACCACCCAGAACAGCACCGCGTACATGAGCAGCCCGCCGCCCGCCGCGCACAGCCACACCATTCGCAGGCCGGCGCGGATGGACTCGAACAGCGCGTCGGGCGTCTTGTACAGCTCGACCACGCCGATCACCTCGCCGGACGCGCCGGCGCGCACCGGGATGTAGTACTCGGCGAACTGCTGCTGCGCCGCGCGCGCGAAGGCATGCTCGGGCTTCGCGTAGTCGCGCCTCTCCAGCAGGGCGGCCTCGACCACCAGTTCGCCGGCCAGCGCGCGCGCCAGTTCCGGGTTGGACGCCGCCCCCACCGCCGCCGCCGCCGGCTCGCTGGTCCAGATACGCTCACCGGAGGCGGCGTACATCTGCGCGCGCAGCAGGTCGGGCATGCCCATCAGGTCGTAGAAATAGGTTTCCACCTCCGGGTCGCGCGCCGCGTCGCGGCGGTGCTGGCTGAAATAGGCCACCGCATTGCGGCCGATCACCGACTGCAGGATGAACTGGCGGGACACCTCGGCGTCACGCTGCAGCATCTCGCTGGCGAGGAAGCGCGTCAGCACGGTGGCGGTGACGGCGCTCACCGCCATGATCACCACCAGGGCGAGCAGCGCGAAGCGCTGGCTGAGGTTGAAGGGCGCGGCATCCCGTGCCGCGGACACCGTGGCCCACCCCGCTGCGCCGCGGTGCGGCGGCGGAAGGCCGTTGTCGTTCCCTGCCCGTGCATCCATCGCTGTCTTCCTCGCCTTCCTTGTCTGTCCGGCCGTGCCGTGTCACTGCACGGTGGCCTGGGCACACCCGCCGAACGCCGGCGAGTACACGTACACCGCACCGGGGCGCACCGGCAGCGCAATCGCGCCGAAATCGAAGGCACCGCCTGCAAGGACCGTCGCCGCCCCGATCTGCGTGCCCAGCGCGGGGGCGTTGCAGCCGGCCGCGCCGGTGTCCGCGTTGGGCAGTCGCAACTGCAGCAGTTGTCCCTGTGCGACGTTCACCGTGCCGTTGACCGCGACCGTGCCCAGTGACGGCGCCCGGGGCAGCGTCCAGCGCGCGCGCTGCACGGTGACCCGTTCCGCGCCGACCGCGTTGACCGTCACCACGCCCGGGTCGGCGGGCGTGCCGACGCGGTCGGTGAAGGTGTAGGACAACGTCCAGCTTCCCGAGGCGGGAGGCGTGAATACCAGCTTGCCGCCGGCGAACACGGCGGAACCGGGCGCCCGCGCCCCGCCCGCGCTCACATTCGCCGGCTCGGCCGTGATGCGCAGGGTGGCGAGGTCCACGCCCGCGAAGGCGAAGTCGTTGGCCAGCACGTCGATGGTCGCCGGGTAGCCGGCGACAGCCGCGATGCCGAGGTCGTCGCGCGCGTCCGGGACGCCGTTCAGGGCCCCGATGTTCACGCTCGCCTGCGCGCGCTGGGTGGTGCCCAGCACAGTGTTCGCCTGGTACCAGAACGTATCGGTCGCGCCGCCCAGGTTGGCGCGCGGCGTGTACACCACGAGGTTGCCCGAAATCGCGAGCCTGCCGCCCTGCGCGGTGCAGCTCGGCGTGACGGTGCCGACGGTGCAGGTCGCGGTGGCGCTCGGCACCGCGCAGGTCCCGCCGGTCGCCGCGGTACAGACCAGCAGGCCGGGGGCTGCCGCCACGCCCACGTCGTTGGCGAGCACGTCCACCCGGACCGGCAGGTTGATCTGCGTCGAGGCCGAGTCCGGCTGCAGCACCGCGGTGCCCGCGGCCGCGCCCAGGTACATCACCTGCTGGCGATCCCAGCCGCCGGCGCTGGAGCGCACCGTGACATAGGCCGGTGGCGTGACCACGTTGGGGATGCTCACCGTGCCCAAGGCGCTGCGCGAGGCCGCGCCGATCTGCAGCCTGTAGTCGATCGGAACCCCTTTCGCGTCCTTCTCCGGCAGGCCTTCGCTGTCCAGCACCAGGCAGGGATCCGAGCACGCGGTGCCCGGAGTGGACGGGCTGGCCGCCACCAGCAGCGCGCCGGAATCGGCCGTCACCGTCAGCACGCGGGAACTGGCGTTGTAGTTCGCCGCCGTGATACGCAGCTCGTCCACCAGCGGCACGTTCAGCACCGACGCCGGATTGTCCGTGGTGGTCCGGATGCGCGCGTGCGTGAATGCCGGTCCGGTGCGCCCCGCCACCGTGGGCTGCACGACGCCGCCGAAGTAGTTGAAGCGCGGCGTCGCGACGGCGCCTGCCGGCGTCGCGGCTTGCGACACCGGGAGCTTGGCCATGGCCAATTCTGCGGTGGCATTGGCCGCATCCCCCGGATCGCCCTTGTTCAGGCTCATCGCCAGAACCGGTTCCGGGCGCCCGACCTCCTGCAGCGCCCAGGCCCAGCCGCCGACCTGGAACCGGTCGGGCACGCCGTCGGCGTTGCTGTCGAGCACGCGGTAGGTGGCCCGCTCGACCACCGTGCGCGTCGGGATCGCGCTGGTGTTGACCCGGCCCAGCACCTGGATGTCCCGCAAGGCGTACACCGCCTCGGTGGCGGCGCAATTGCCCGAGAGCACGCCCGGCCCGACCACCATCACGTAGTTGGTGGCGGCCATGGCACGGATCTCCGGCGGGATGTAGGCCAGCGTACTGCCCCTGAACGGATTCGGCTGGGTGCTGCCCGTGACGGAACCGGTATCGCCCGCCGACAGGTAGGCCTTGCCATCGGCGCCGTTCACGAAGGGGCTGGGCGCGCCGCCGGGCGTGGGCGAGCGCAGCACGTAGGGCCCGACCGATCCGGCCAGCACGCCCTCGAAGCCCGGCCCGATGCCGATGTCTTCCGTGTCGGCGATCCGGCCGCCGGCCGTGCCCGCGACCGTCTTGGGCGCGCGCGAGGGCGTGTAGAACGTGTAATTGCCCGAGCAGGCCAGGTTGTCCTGGCGCACGCGCCAGCGGTTGAACGTGATCTGCTGGCCCGCCTCCGGCAGGGGCGTGTTGAACGTGGCCTCGACCCCGTTCACGAACACGAACCGGCCCGCACCGGGCACCGGAAGCCCGGACTTCTTGTCCAGCCCGGCCGTGGTGCTGACCGAGTTCAACAGGTAGTAGAAGTGCTCAAGGCTGAAGTTGCCCGGAAACGCCTCCGGCAGGACGGCCGGGTCCAACCCGTTCGGCACGGCGCCCGGCAGGATGGCGCACAGGCCGGCGTTGAGGTCGGCCGCCGCAGTCGGCGTGCAGAACTCGAGCGCAAGGCCGGTGCCGTCCTGGTACCACCTGGGAAACCCGGTCGAGGCATCCACCGGTCCGGTACGTTGCAGCACGGCCTGGGCAGGGTCGGCGAGCATGCAGGCCGCCATCCCGAAGAGCACGAGATGCCGAAAACCCGCCATCCGCAAGCCCGGCGCACGCTGCTTCACTATGAACAACACTCCGATAAATGTTTTATTAGTAATGAATATGCAACTTTCGCGCCAAACCTGCGCCAGTCACACAGGAATATTATTATCTGTTTTATTACAATAGGTTATATGGAAAAACCCATTCAAGAAGATACCGATTTCCTCGGAGTAATTGATAATTTCATCATTCTAATTTGACATTTCGACACGCCTGTTGAAAGCGGGACAGCCCCCCCCAACCCTCCCGATGCCGGCAACTCGCGCGCCCGCGCCCCGCCCGAGTCACGACAGCCCGGACAAATGGAAAACGCCCCGCGGTCTTGCGACCGCGAGGCGTTCGTTTTGCTGCTTGTTGCGTGTTGCCCGGTACGGGTCAGGCGCTTACGGCACCGTCACCTGGGTGCAACCGCCGAAGGTCGGCGAGTAGACCCAGACCGACACCGGCTTGACGGCCTGCGCCACCGCGCCGAAGTCGTATGCACCCGCCGCAGTCACCGTGGTCGTGCCCAGGAACTGCGCACCGGGGGTCGCCGTCGGTGCGTTGCAACCGGCCACCGCGGAGGTGGACGAGTACAGCTGCACGCTCTGGCCCTGGCGGATGTTCACCGTGCCGCTCACAGCCACCGTGCCCAGCGCCGGGGCCCTCGGAGCACGCCACACCGCGCGCGCGGTGATCGTTTCCGCACCAATCGCGTTGACCGCGACCACGCCCTGGTCGGCGGTGACGCCGGCCCGGTCCGTGAAGGTGTAGAACAGGTTCCAGGTTCCCGCATACGGTGCCGTGAACACCAGCTTGCCGTTGACGAACGCCGCCGAGCCAGCCGGAGCCTTGGTGCCGGTCGCGGTGTCGAACGGATCGCCACCGGCCACGATGCGCAGGCTCGCCACGTCGACGCCGGCAGGCGCGAAGTCGTTCGCCAGTACATCGATGGTGACCGGCCGGGTCGCCACGCTGGTGTTGCCCAGGTCGTCACGCGCATCCGGCAGGCCGTTGAGCAGGCCGATGTTCACGGTGACTTGGGCGCGCACGTTGGTGCCGAGCACGCTTGCCGCCTGGTACCAGAACGTGTCGGTGATGCCGCCGGTGTTGGCACGCGGGGTGTAAGTGACGATGTTGCCGTTGATCGCCAGCTTGCCACCCTGCGCCGTGCAGCTCGTCGTGGGCGTGCCGACCGTGCAGACCGCCGTCGGGCTGGGAACGCCGCAGGTGCCGCCGGTCGGGCCGGTGGTGCAGATCTGCAGGTTCGGAACCGCCGCCACGCCGACGTCGTTGGCCAGCACGTCGATGAAAGCGGGCACGTTCATCGGGATCGATGCCGTGTCGGGCTGGAACGTCGCCGTCCCCGCCGCCGCGCCGAGGTACATGGTCTGCGCCGAGTCCATGCCGCCCGCGCTGGAGCGCACCGTCACGAAGGCCGGCGGCACCTGCACGTTGGCGATGGTCACCGTGCCGACCGCGAACTTCGAGGTCGAGGCCACCTTCAGCTTGAAGTCCTGGACTGCGCCCGCGGCCGTGGTGGCCGGCAGGCCGTAGGAGTCCAGCGTCAGGCAGGGCGTGGAGCAGCCCACCGTCGCCGTCTGGCCCACCGGCGTCGGCGAGGACAGGAACGCGCCGGAATCGGCGGTCACCGTCAGCACCTTGGTGGTGGCGTTGTAGTTCGCGGCCGTGATGCGCAGCTCGTCGACCAGCGGCACGTTCACCACGGACGGCGGCACGTCGGTCGTGGTGCGCACGCGGGCGTGGGTGTAGGCCGGTCCGGGCTGGCCCGCCACCGCCGGCTGCACGACGCCGTTGAAGAAGTTGAACTTCGGCGTGGGCACGGTGCCGGGAACGACCGCCCCGGTCTGCGGGATGGCCTGCTTCAGCATCGCGATTTCCGGGGTGGAGGTCAGCGGATCAGCGGGATCGCCCTTGTTCAGGCTCAGACCGACCACCGGCTCGGGCCGGTTGACCTCCTGCACCGCGTTGGCCCAGGCGCCGATCTGGAAGCGGTCCGGGGTGCCGTCGGCGTTCGAGTCGAGCACGCGGAACGTGGCCCGGTCGATGTTCGTGCGGCTGGCGATGGCGTTGGTGTTGACCCGGCCGATCACCGCGATGTCGTTGATCGCCCACACCGCTTCCTGCGTGGCGCAGTTGCCCGAGGCGATGCCGGGGCCGGACACCATGAAGTAGTTGATCTTCGGCATGGCGCGGATTTCGGGCGGGATCGCGAAGGCGGGGACCGTCGCGCCGTTGTAGAACGGGTTGTCCAGCGCGCTGCCGGTGATCGGGCCGAGGTCGCCCGCCGACAGGTAGCGCTTGCCGTCGGCGCCGGTGGCAAAGGGAACCGCCGCGCCGCCGGGCGTGGCCGCGCGGGTGACGAAGGGGCCGACCGAGCCGTTCAGGGCGCCGGCGAAATCCGGCCCGATGCCGATGTCCTCGGTGTCGAACAGGCGGCCGCCGGCGGCCACCGGGATGGTCTTGGGCGCGCGGCCGGGCGAGTACACCGTGAAGTTGCCCGTGCAGGCCATGCCGGCCTGCGCCTGCGGCGCCTGGACGCGCCAGCGCGCGAAGGTGATCTGCTGGCCGGGCTGCGGCGTCGGCGTGTTGAACGAGGCCTCCAGGCCCTGCAGCACCTTGATCGGGGTGGTCTGGCCGGGCGTGGCCGAGGCCATGGTCATCACCGCGGAGGTGTAGTAGAAGAAGTGCTCCTGCGACCAGTTGGTGGGCATCACTTCGGGCAGCGCCGGTACATCGGCCGGCGCCAGGAAGCAGATGCCTGCCACCAGGTCCGCCTGGGTGGTCGGAGAGCACAGTTCCAGCGCCAGGCCGGCGGCATCCTGGTACCAGGCCGGGTAGCCGGTGGCAGGATCGATCGGTCCTACGCGCTGCAGTACCGCGTAGGCGGGCTGCGCCATGGCGATGGCGGCGATGCTCGCCGCCAGGATCTTCTTAGCGTGTATCTTCACGGGATTCCTCATTGTTGGTGTTGGTCTATGCGTAACGGTGAAGCGAACTGACTGGGTGTTGCTGCTTGCGAACGGCGCCGGACCACGGGACCTCTACGTGCTGCCCGGCTCACTGCCCTCCCTTGATTCAAGTCAACTGGCACCCGCCGCAGCCCGCTACAGTCAAAGTCGCGGCGGAAAGTCCGCTGCGACAGGTGCCTGCCGGCGTGCGGCAGAAACAAAATTGCAAAAAGCGATACGCCAATCCATAGAGCAACCACCATGCCAACGAGGCAACTGGTCGGGAAACTGGGTTTTTCCTTCGTATAAACAGTACGTTATTAATTTTCTTGATTGCAAAGCGACCCCAGAAACGATAAAATCAGCATTGCAAGTGTCGATAGATTTACGATTTATAATGAAACCTGTCGAACTTTCGACGGCGCGACCATCCCGTCCACGACGCGCAGGCATCCACGCCTAGCGCGATTCGGTACGATCGGGACAACCTGAAAGGAGCTTCAAATGGAACGCAGGCAGGCTCTCGGCCACATCAGCGCGCTGGCCGCCTTGTCGCTGGCCGCAACCAGCGCCAGCGCGCAGGCACCCAAGCAGCCGGCCAAGGCGGCGGCACCCGCGGCCGGCCACCACCACCACCACGGTTCGGCCAAGGCCGAGGCGCTGATCGAGTCGGTGACCGACTGCATCAACAAGGGCGAGGCCTGCCTCGCCCACTGTCTCGTGCTGCTTGGCGAGGGCGACAAGTCCGTGGCCGGCTGCGCGCGCTCCGTCAATGAGACGCTGGCGGTGTGCGAGGCGCTGCGCAAGCTGGCGGCGCAGGGGTCATCCCGCGCCCCGGCGCTGGCGCGCGTCGCCATGAATGCATGCCTCGACTGCGAGAAGGAGTGCCGCAAGCACGAGAAGAAGCATGCCGAGTGCGCCAATTGCGCCAAGGCCTGCGCCGACTGCGCGAAGGAGTGCAAGGCCTTCGCCGCGTGACCCGCGCGGGGCTGCACGGCCCCGCGGGTGCGGCCCCCCCCCCTTGCCGCTTGCCTAGGCTTCCCGCACCGGCTGCAACGCGCCGGGAAGCCGGACGGTCACGCTGGTTCCTGCGCCTTCCCGGGACGAGACGCTGACGCTGCCGCCCAGCCTGTCGATGGCGGAACGCACCACGGTCAGGCCCAGGC
This sequence comes from uncultured Pseudomonadota bacterium, assembly GCA_903909415.1. The sequence goes on from CAIVVS010000228.1 coordinate 28,125, forward strand.
CCGAACCCCGCACGAGCTCAGCGCCCCTGCCCCGGTAAAACGGCTCGAACACCCTCTTGAGCTCGTCCTCGGGGATGCCGGCGCCCGAGTCGCAGACCCTGATCACTAGGGCGCTGCCGTCCGCATCGCAGGCCAGCGCGACTGCGCTGCCCTTCGGCGAGAACTTCAGCGCATTGGACACGAGGTTGGTCAGCACGTGGTCGAGCAGGCTTGCATCCGTCCACGCGCGGCTAGAGTCCGGGGAAAGGGAAAGCTTCGTCCGGGCCGCGGCGTCGAGTTCATCCGGCAGGCCTTCGAGCACCAGTTCCAGTGCCCCGGCAAGCTCCAGTTCCTTGGCCGGCGGGGGCGCCTCGCCGCTCCCGAGGCGGGCTATGACCATGGCGTCCTCCACCATCGCGTTCAGGCGCCAGACCGCCCGGCTCACCCGCGTGAGCAACTGCGCCCTGCGCGCCTCGTCGATACCGCCACCCTGTAACCCCAGCACCTCCACCGCGCTGGTGATCACGCTCAGCGGCGTGCGAAGCTCGTGCGACAGCATCGCCTGCAGACGCGAGCGCATCTGAGCCCCCTCCCGGTCGGCCAGCAGCGCCTCCACCCTCGAAGAGAGATGCTCCAGGTCATCGAGTTCGAGCGCGTCCCCCACCGATGACCGGGGCACCAGCCGCAGCAGCAGACTGCGCCAGCGCGCCAGTAATGCTTCGCGCTCGCGCAGTTGTTCCCGCAATATGTGAGAACTTGACTCCAGCATCTCGAACGCGGGCCGCAGCTCCACGGGAACGGCGCCCCGAAGCGCAGCGGATGCGTCCGGCGCGCCGGCTTTGAAGTCGCGCTCGAAGCGCTGCACGCGGTCCAGCGGCTCGAGCAACGTTTTCAGGGTCCGGCGCAGCACGACCAGTCCCAGCGCCAGGCCGGCGAAGGTGACGGCCGCGGCGATGCGCAGGCGAATCCAGAGGTCATCGGCTACCAGCGCGCCGCTCAGCACCATGACCAGTTCCCCCTGCTCGAGCCCCGTCATCGGGATCGGGGCAGAGACCCGCGTGAACCCGTCCTCGACCAGGCGCACGAGCCAGCCCGGTGCCAGCGAGTTGATCGGCGCCTCGCTGCGGACGGCGTGGGATGCCTTGGAGTCGCCCCCTTCCACCGAGACGGCGACGATGCCGTTGGTCGCCCCCGCCAGCGCCTTGGACATGGCGTGCGCCGCGGCACGGCGGTCGCCCTCCTCAAGGCGCTCCCCGACAATCTCGGCCAGCACCGCCGCGAGCGCGCGCGCGTTGGCCTCCTGAAGCGAGGAGTTGTGTTGGATCTCGTGTCCGACGAACAGCGCGAGTGCAACGAGCGCGGGCAGCACCAGCGTCATCACGTAGAGGCAGGAAGCTCGCGAGAGCGTGCTGCCGCAGGCCCCCCGCCAACCGGCCAGGACCCGCAGCGCGATCCCCGAGCCCGGCGTGCCGGGTGCGACCGCTTCAGGCTTCGGCACGCGCCTGCTCGATGGCCCGCTCGAGTTCCGCGAAGGTGAAGGGCTTGCGCACGAAACTGGAGCGCCCGTCGGCCGCGGCGCCGTCGCCCACGCGCGGGTCGCGCAACGCGGTCACGAACACGAAGGGCAACCGGCGCGTCACTTCGTCGGCCCGGAGCGCCTGCAGCACCTGGAATCCGTCCATCTCCGGCATCATGATGTCGCACAGGATCACGTCGGGATGTTGCTGGCGCGCCGCCTCCAGCCCGGCGCGCCCGTCGGGCGCCATGCGAGTGACCCATCCGCGCAGTTCCAGCATGATCGCGGTGAGTTCCCTGACGTCGGGATCGTCCTCGATGATCAGCACCTCAAACGCCATGGCCCACCTTCACGAGGTCGGGGAGGTTCACCGTCACGATCGTTCCCTGGCCGGGTACGGACTCGACCATCACGACCCCTCCGAGCAGATCCACCGCGTTCTTGACGATGGTCAGCCCGAGCCCCGAACCCGGCACACCCTTCGCGGAACCGGCCCTGTAGAACGGTTCGAACAGCCGTTCGATCTCCGCCTCGCTCAGCCCGCTGCCCGCGTCGCTTACCGTAACGCAGACGAGTCCATCCTCGCAGGCCACGGCCACCCGCACAGGGTGCGCCAGTGGCGAGAACTTGTGCGCATTGGACAGCACGTGCTCCAGTATCTGGCCGAACAGGCGCGCATCTGTCACCAGTTTCGATCCGGGCGGATCCACGGCGACGAGAAATTCGCGCCCGGGTGCCGCCCGTCGCGCAGACTCGACCGCCGTCCCCAGCGCGTCGGAGATGTCCAGCTCGCAAAGCTCCGGGTGGAACAACGGCGAATTGGCGGGGGCAAGCCCGTCGGCATGGTCGACGCACCCCGACAGGCGCAACAGGGCCTCCCGGATGCGTTCGTGAACGCGGTCGCGCGCCTCCTGCGGCAGCGACGCGCCGTAGCGCGCCATCAGTCCGTACAGGGCTGTCAGCATGCTCAACGGGACCCGGATGTTCAGCAGGTCCGCGCGGGAGGCCCGCTCGCGAAGTTCCGCGATCTGCCGCGCCCCGTTCAACGTGGACACCAGCAACTGCGAAGCCTGCTGGCGCTCGGCCTCGAGGGCCAGCATCGCCCCGGCAAGGCTTTGCCTGGCCGTTCGAAGCGCCTCTTCCTTCTTGAGCACTTCGGCGCGATCTGCCAGCAGCAGGCAGACCTCGCCTGATCCGCCCAGGGGCACCAGCCTGACGTCCAGGTCCCTGCAGCGCCCCCGCGCATCCAGCACGACACCCTCGTAGCCACTGCGAACGCCCCGCCTGGCTGCCTCGGCACAGTCCAGGCCGCGCGGTCCCAGCGGCACGAACAAGGCCGCCAGCGGACGGCGCAGCGCCTCCGCAGCCGCCAGGCCGAACAGTTGTGCCGCGCCTTCGGACCAGTCGACGACGCATCCGTCCCTGTCCACGATGACAACCGCATCGCGGCTGGCCGACCCGACGCCCTCCAGGCGCGCCCGGGCAATTCCCAGGCGGGATGTTGTGGCGAGCAACTGTTCCTGGAGCGAGCGGACCGCAAGGATGAGCGTGCCAGCATGTGTTGTGGCGGCCCGCACGGGTGCTTCCTTGTCGCGTGGTACCGGGGAGCCGGAGCCCGCGAGCGCTTCACCCAGCCTGCACAGGTCCGCGCGCCGCCTGTTGAGCAGTCGCAGCAAGACACCGCAGGCCGTCGCAAAAATGAACGCAACGGCCCAGGGAAGGGCCGGCCAGAACGATGCGTGGGAAAAGTCCAGCAGTTCGTTCACGCCGCGCCCCTGAGAGCGTCGCCACCCGAGCGGCACGGCCGCTGCCCGAGCCGCAGCCTGCGCATTCGTCGGGTCCGACACGCCACGCCGCCGCCCCGCGGGGGTCCTCCGGCGGGGCGTGCGCGCCTCACCGCAGGCTCGCTCATGTCACTCCAGCATTCCGACAAGGGGTCTCCAGGCGCCGGCTTGAGGGCGCCGAACACGTATTAATACTGTGATGATATCATTTTTACTTGTTTAGTGCGCTTTTTTTGGCTAAAGTGACAGCCTCATGGGAATCAACCCACGCAACCAAAATGGTAAATATGAAGCTCTGGGTAGTGGATGACGAGCCCGACGTCGCCGAGTCCGTGGTCGAGAGCCTGAAATTCCTCGGGCATACGGCATCCAGCGCGATCTCGGCACGGGAACTGATCGCCGCGGCGCCCACGGCGGACGAATTGGTTGTCCTGGACTTGAACATGCCCGGGATGGACGGTCTCCAGGTATTGCGCGAACTGGCGGCCGTGGCGAGTTTCCCAGCCGTCGTGATGTGCAGCGGCATGGCCCCCCAACTCCTGACCGCGGCGCGCGACTTCGCCCGGATTAGCGGCTTCAGGCAGATTTCGTGGCTTACGAAACCCGTCACTCTGGAGAACCTCAGCAGGGCGCTCCAGCAGGCTACCGAACCGGCTCCCGCGCCACGCACGGCTCGCCCAAGCACCGCGCCCCCCCACGATGCCGCGTTCGCGCCGATCAGCGAGTTCGTGCCGTTTTTCCAGCCCAAGACCGATATCCGCTCAGGCCTCCTGAAGGGATTCGAGCTGCTCGTGAGGTGGAAGCCGGAAACCAGCATGGTGCTTGGCCCTGGCCAGTTCCTGCCAGCGCTGCGCACTGCCGGCCGCATGGCAGAACTGACGCACCACCTGATCGATGCCGGCCTGGACCTGCTGGCCGCGTGGCACCCCCACAACGGCGAGATCGGCTGCGCGTTCAACGTGGAGGCAGGATTGATCGATGGGGACATGCCGGACCGGCTCGACGAGGCCTGCGCCCGCCGCGGGGTTCCGAACGGGCTGGTCACCATCGAGGTCACCGAGGGCGAACTGTTGTCCAGCGCCCAGGCAGGCCTCGAGTCACTGACGCGCCTGCGGCTGCGCGGCTTTGACGTCTCCATGGACGACTTCGGGACGGGCTATTCATCGCTGTCGCGCCTGGCTAACTTTCCTTTCTCGGAGATCAAGCTGGACGTCGGCTTTGTCTCGCGCATCGGATCGGATCCGGCCACGGAGGCAATCATCGCCGAGTCCATCGAGCTCGCGCACAGGCTCGGGATGCGGGTTTGCGCCGAAGGGGTTGAACAGCTCGCCCAGCTACACTGGTTGGCCGACCGTCATTGCGACCTCGCACAGGGATTCCTGCTTGGGATGCCGATGCCGGCAGACCACGCGACGGCCTTGAGCCGACAGCCGAACGCCCTGGTGCCAAGATGACCCGGATGCCCGCCACCGCGGCGAGGCCGCGTGGCGCCGAGGCGTTGATCGTCGCCATGGCCCTGGCCTTGGCGCTTGCAGTCGGTACCGACATCTGGCTCGGCCGGGGTCAGGCCGAACGGCTGGCCGCAGAGCGTGGCCAGGCGGTGCTGCAGGGCGTCGGGGCGCGCATGGACGCGATGGCGTTCGACGCACGGCTCGTGACGGCCCGCTCGCTGGACGTGCTCCGCGCGAGGCAGGCGAACGACCTCGCCGGCGCCGCCAACGCGCAGGCCGACGTGGACGCGCTGGTGAAATCCAGCGGGGCGATCCGCTCGCTGCTGGTCGTGGACCGCTCGGGCACGGTAGTCGGTCCAGACGCCTCGAATGCCGCCCGGGCGGCGGATTCAATGCTGAACGCGTGGGTGCGGCAGCTGCGGAAACCGGCTCCGGTCTCGGAGCTACAGATGCTCGGGGTCATTGGCCCCGGTAGCATCGGGGTCAGCGTCGCAATGGGCATGCGCGCCACGGGACCGGACGGGCAGTTCGCGGGCGCCTCGATCACCATCCTCGATCCGCTGAGCGTCAGCAAGACCCTCAGGGGCATCGACATCCGGGACGGCGGAAACATTTCCATCCGGACCCTGTCCGGACAGGTCGTGTTCCACTGGCCCACGCCGGGAAGTTATGTCGGCGGAGGCGCCAGATCCGATGAATTGCTCCGCCATGCGATGCAGAACCCGGGCGGCGGCGTGATTTGGCACACCGACGGCGCCACCAATGAACGCTATCTCAGCGTGTTCCGGCTGGACCAGCAGCGCGACCTGCTCGTGTCCGCGAACTTCCCGGAGAGGTCGGTATTCGGCGACTGGTCGATCCGCACCGCCTGGGAGAGCGCCGTGCTGGCCCTGGTGCTGTTACTCGCGGCGACCGCCGTCGTGGCCTGCCGCCGCTCAAGGAGCATCCAAGCCGAAGGGCTCGTCCTGCGCGAAACGATCGCTTCCATGCGATGCGCACTGCTCCGCTGGGACCGGGACGGCAGGCTGCTGGTTGCGTCCCCGTCCGCCGCATCGATGCTGGGCCTGGCGCCCGTCCGGTTCGAGCCCGGGGCCACACGCGCGGCACTGGTCCGCGACCTGTCGTCCCGCCGCATGGAGGCGCCCTGGACCGCGAACCCCAGCCTTGCACTCGAGGGCCTTTACTGGACCCTGGACGGCCGAACGGTCAGGATCGAGGAATCGTACGTGTCGGACCTCGGGGCCGTGGCCTGCATTGCCGACGTCACCGCGCTGTTGCGCGAGGAGGAATTCAAGCGACTCGGGGCCCGCCAGGACGCCATGGCGCACCTGGCGGGCAAGCTCGGGCACGACTTCAACAACGTCCTGACGATCGTGCTCGGGCACCTCGACATCCTGACGCGAACCCTGCCGGAAGGCAGCCGTCCCGCGACGCTCGCGGCAACTGCCCTGGCCGGCGCACGGCGGGGCACCGAAATGGTCAACCGGGTCATGGGATTCGCAGTGACGACGCCCGCAAGCCACCCGCCGGCCCGGCTGGCCGGGTTGCTGTCATCAGCAATCCAGCAGGCCGCCACCGGACTTGGCGGGGATGTCACCCTCGAGCTCGAACCGGGGGATACGGGTATCGAGGCGCACTGCGACGAGGGCGAGTTCCAGGAGGCGGTGCTGAACCTCCTGCTGAATGCACGCGATTCGATGCATGGCCACGGACGGATCGGCGTGCGGCTGGTCGAGGAAGGGCTTGACGATCGCCTACTGACTACCAGCGGCATCATGCTGGCTCCCGGCCGCTATGCCCGCATCGACGTGATCGACTCGGGCGAAGGAATCGGCGAAGACGCGCTGCACCGCCTGTTCGAGCCGTTCTACACCACTCGACCGAAAGGATCTGGCGCCGGACTGGGACTGGCCACGGTGTTCGGCTTCTGCAGGCGCCACCGCGGCGCCGTCCACGTGGCGTCGGTGCCAGGATCAGGGACGAAATTCTCCCTGTACCTGCCTTTCGCCACGCACTAGCCGCCTGGGCAGACCCGCCAACCGGCCCTGCGCCTCCCGGCGCGCGCGCACTCCCCCGGGGGGCCTAGAACGGGTCCCGGTTCGCCTTGGCCGTTGCGATCGCTTTTCGCAGCTGGTGCTCGGTGACCGGCTTCCTGAGCACCAAGGCATGCGCCGGAAGGCGCGTGTTGCTCGCGAGCTCGATTTCCGAGATGCCGGTCACCACGACCAGCCCGACTGACCGGGCCTTGCCACGGTCCGACAGGAGGGCATCCATCAGGTCAAAACCACTCAGCGGCGACATCCGGAGGTCGGTCACGATGACGTCGGGTCGCTCCTTGGCGATGCGCAGAAGCGCATGCATGGCATCGGTGGCCACGGAGACCTCCAGCGCGCCTGTCGCGTCATCGGCGTTCGTTGCCAGCGCGAGCTCGTACCACCGGGCCAGCGCCGGGTCATCTTCAACCACCAGAACCGAAGTGCCCATGCGCGCGCCGCGCTCCGCCAGCGCCCGCTCAAGCGCGGGCAACGGGATGCGACGGTGCCCGCCGGACGTCCGTGTCGCGGCAAAGTGTCCTTCATCGGTCCAGATCTGCACCGTCTTGGCGGAGACCCCGAGCATGCGCGCCGCCTGCTCGGTGGTGACGAAGTGCCCCTCCTCCCCCGTCACGACCGTCGTCCCGGACCTCGCGCGGCGCCCGGGTGGTTTAGGGTCGCTCAACGCGCGGATTCCTTTCCTGCACCGGTCGGAGGCAGCGCTTCGACCTTGACTGCCAGCGATGCATGCACTGCCTCCTGCCGCTCGGCCATCGCCGCGGCCACGTCATGAAGCTCACGCCCGGCGAACACGGCGACCACGAGCGTGATCACGTAGATCGCCAAGCCACCGTGCCAGCCCGACACGAGGGAGCCATGGGCGCCGCCGGAGACGCGCGACGCGGAAGCCGACTCGGTATCGCGGGACCGGCTGCTGGAGAATTCATTCATTTTTGACTTTCGTATTTATTTCTTATACCACTTTATGCATATTCCGTGCCATACCCTGCCCGCGCGCCCTACTTCCGTGATGGCATCCAGGACAGAGCGGGAAGACGGAAGGCGCTCCCTCAGCTTGACAGATAGTGCAGATTTGAAACATTGGTGTCGATTAATCGTCAACCGTCGGTGCACTTTATCCCAGATACCTGAGCACCGTTCGCAGCGACCCACGAATACAACATTTTTTACTTTATACCTTTCATTTAATGCGGCACTTCGTGTAATATCATTTTTTCCGTATTTGAGGCTATCTCATGGATACCACCAAGGGCAAGTCCCCATTGAAGCAGCACGGATTCACACTGCTCGAGCTGCTGGTAGTCATGGCCATCATTGGCCTGCTCGCCGGCTATGTGGGACCGAAATACTTCTCGCAGATCGGCAAGTCCGAGGCGAAGGCCGCCAAGGCGCAGATGGATGCGCTGGAGAAGGCGCTGGACCAGTACCGGCTGGACACCGGCCACTACCCCACGCAGGAACAGGGACTGGCCGCGCTGGTGAAGCGCCCGCCCACCGAAGCGCGCTGGGACGGCCCCTACCTCAAAAAGGACGTGCCCATGGACCCGTGGGGCCGCGCCTACCAGTACAAGATTCCCGGCGAACGGGGCGACTTCGAGCTATTGTCGTTGGGCAAGGACGGCGTGCCCGGCGGCACCGGCGACGCAGCCGACCTGCGCAATAACTGATCGCTGACGGGGCGGAGTCCGGCTGTGCTGTACGAAATCAAGGCCCTGGGAGGAGACGGCCGCGTGGTGGTGCTGCGCGTGGACGCCGCACGCGAGGCCGACGCGCGCCACGAGGTGCAGCTGCAGGGCCTGTCGGTGTTCCAGCTGCGCGCGCTGCGCGGCGCGGGCGGCCTGGGCGCGCGCCGCGGCCGCCCGTCCATCGACGTGACCGGGTTCGCGCACGAACTGCTCACGCTGCTGCGCGCCGGCCTGACGCTGGTCAGCGCGCTGGAGGCGGTCGCCGAGAAGGAAGGCAACGCCCAGGCGCGCGCGACGGTCGAGGGCCTGTTGCAGCGGCTGCGCCGCGGATCGCGCTTCTCCGAGGCGCTGTCGGCGTCGGAGGCGCAGTTCCCCGAGATCTTCATCGCCGGCGTGGTGGCGAGCGAGCGCAGCGGCAGCCTGGACGAGTCGCTCGAGCGCTACATCAGCTACGCCGGCCAGCTGGACGTGGCGCGCAAGAAGATCGTCGCCGCGCTGATCTACCCTTGCCTGCTGGTGGCGGTGGGCCTGCTGGTGACGCTGTTCCTCATGCTGTACGTGGTGCCCAAGTTCGCCGCCGTGTACCGCGAGTCCGGCAGCGACATTCCCTGGGCCTCGGCGCTGCTGCTGGACATGGGCCGCGTGATCGGCGGCCACCCCGAGGCGATGCTCTCCGGCCTGGCCGCGCTGGCTGCGGTGTCGGCTGCGGTGTTCAGCCGGCCCGCGGTGCGCGCCGCGCTGGGCGAGGCAGCGCGCCAGCTGCCGCTGGTCGGCCCGCGCCTGCACGTCTACGAGCTGGCGCGGCTGTACCGCACGCTGTCGATGCTCCTGCGCAGCGGCACGCCGGCGGTCAAGGCCTTCGCGATGGCCTCGCGCATGCTGAGCCGGCCGATGCAGGCGCGCCTGGCGCGGACCTCGGCGCTGGTGTCGCAGGGCCAGCCGATCTCGCATGCGCTGGAAACCACCGGGCTGACCACGCCGGTGGGGGTGCGCATGCTGCGCGTGGGCGAGCGCGGCGGCGGCATGGCCGACATGCTCGGGCGCATCGCCGACTACCACGACGAGGACATCGCGCGCTGGGTGGACTGGGTGACGCGCCTGTTCGAGCCGCTGATGATGGCGGTGCTGGGCATCGTGATCGGCGCGATCGTGATCCTGCTGTACATGCCGATATTCGACCTGGCCGGGAGCGTGAAATGAATGCAGCTTCGGCCATCCCGGCGCTGGACGTAGCCGCGGCGCGCGCCATGGCGCGCGAGGAATCGCGCCCGCTGATGCAGGTGCTGGAGGAGCGCTCCGGCCTGTCGCCGCGCGACTTCACCGCCGCGCTGGCGGCGAGCTTCGGCCTGCCCAGCCTCGCGCCGGCGGAACTCGAGGGCGCCGAGCCGGACTTCAGCGCCCTGTCCTTCGCCGAGGCCTCGCGCCGGCGCTGCGTGCTGGCGACCACCGCCGCGCAGGGCGCGGTGGCGCTGGTGTGCGACCCGTTCGACGCCGACCTGCGCGAGTGGGCGCGCTTCGCGCTGCCGGGACGCGCGCCCTTCGTGCTGGTGCACCCGGCGGACCTGGCCGCCTACCTGTCGCGCCACGAGGACGCGGTCAGCGCCATGGCGGGCGAGCTGGACGCCACCGGCGAGGACGTCGCCGCCTCGGAGAACATCGAGGACCTGTCGCTCAGCGCGATCAGCGCGGACTCCAGCCCCGTGGTGCGGCTGGTGAACTCGACGCTGTACGACGCGCTGAAGTCGGCCGCGAGCGACATCCACCTGGAGTCCGAGCAGGCCGGGCTGATGATCAAGTACCGCGTGGACGGGGTGCTGGTGAAGGTCGGCCAGGTGCCGGGCCACGCGCTCGCGCAGCAGGTGATCTCGCGCATCAAGGTGCTGTCCGAACTGGACATCTCCGAGACGCGCGTGCCGCAGGACGGGCGCTTCAAGGTGTCGGTGCGCGGCCGCCCGGTGGACCTGCGCGTGTCGGTGATGCCCAGCATCTTCGGCGAGGACGCCGTGATGCGGATACTGGACAAGCAGACCCTGGCCGAGGAGGCGCACGACCTGCGCCTGGAGGTGCTGGGCCTGGACCCGGATGCGATCCGCCAGATCCGCAAGCTCTCCAACGAGCCCTACGGCATGGTGCTGGTGACCGGCCCGACCGGCAGCGGCAAGACCACCACGCTGTACGCGGCGCTCACCGAGATCAACCACGGCTACGACAAGATCATCACCATCGAGGACCCGGTCGAGTACCAGCTCAACGGCGTGCTGCAGATCCCGGTCAACGAGCGCAAGGGCCTGACCTTCGCGCGCGGCCTTCGCTCCATCCTGCGCCACGACCCGGACAAGATCCTGGTGGGCGAGATACGCGACCCCGAGACCGCGCAGATCGCGGTGCAGTCCGCCCTCACGGGCCACCTGGTGTTCACCTCGGTGCACGCCAACAGCGCCTTCGACGTGATCGGCCGCTTCAAGCACATGGGCGTGGACCCCTACAGTTTCGTGTCCGCGCTCAACGGCATCATCGCGCAGCGCCTGGTGCGGATCAACTGCCCGGACTGCAGGCACGAGGCCCATCCCGACGCCGCGCTGCTGGCCGACTCCGGGATCGCACCCGAGGAGGCAGCCGGCTACCGCTTCATGGCCGGTTCCGGGTGCGGCACCTGCCGGGGCACCGGCTTCAAGGGCCGCAAGGCGATCGCCGAGTTCCTGGTGCTGGACGACGAGCTGCGCGAGCTGATCGTCGCCAACGCGCCGATACGCCAGATCAAGGACGCCGCGCGCAAGCGCGGCACGCGCCTGTTGCGCGAGGCCGCCATGGACCTGGTGCGCCTGGGGGAGACGACATTGCAGGAGATCAATCGTGTTACGTTTGTTTCGTGATTCGGTGACCGTGGCCATGTACCCGGACAGGGTGCTGCTGGCGCGCGTTCGCCGCGGCCGCAGCCCGCAGGTCACGGCGCGCCACGCCGAGCCGGCCGACGGCAGCGGCCCGGAGGCGGCGGTGGCCGCACTGGAGTCCGCGCTGGCGCAGCCGCAATGGCGCGACACCCGCGCCACCGTTCTGGTGTCCAACGCGCTGGTGCGCTACTGCATGGTGCCGGCGAGCGAGCAGGTGGTGGGCCTGGCCGAGGAGGCGGCGCTCGCACAGCACCGCGTGCGCCAGACGCACGGCGCCGGATCGTCGGACTGGGCGCTGCGCATGGCCGGCCCGCTGCTGGACGGCGACCAGCCGGCCGCCGCGCTGGACGCGGTGCTGCTGGAACGCATCACCGGCGCGCTGGCCGGCGCCCGGATGCGCGTGGCTGGCGTGCGTCCCTTCTTCATGCACGCCTACAACCGCTGCCGCGACCGGATGGCCGGGGGCGAGTTCTGGTTCGCCAACGCGGAACCGGGCGCGCTGGCACTGGCCCGCATCAGCGGGGGACGTTGGCAGGGACTGGGCGTTCAGGCCATTTCCGGCGATCTCGGGAGCTGCCTGGCGCGCTGCCTGCGAGAGGGCGAGATGATGAGCAGCGCGGCCAAGGGTGCGGCCGCAGTGTACCTGTACGCGCCCGGCATGGCGTGCCCGCGGGACGCCACCGTCGCAGGCATGCCGCTGGCGGACCTGACGGACGCTCCCGCCGGCAGCGCGGCGGACGCGCTCGCCGCGGTGCTGGGCACATGAGCGCGCAGCGAGCCGCCCGCCTGAAGGCGCGCCTGACGGGCTGGGTCGCGGGCCGTCCGCGCCTGGCCGCGTTCGGCCCGGCGCTGGCCCGGCTCGGG
>CAIVVS010000229.1 GCA_903909415.1 uncultured Pseudomonadota bacterium
GGTTGGAAGCGCGGGACGCGGCCGGAAGCCGTCCAGTATCAGCAGCCCCGCCCCGACCGTGATCGAGGAGTCCGCGAGGTTGAACGCGGGCCAATACCAACCCATCGCATGCAGCTGTATGAAGTCCACGACGTGCCCATGGGCAAGCCGGTCCCAGACGTTGCCGACAGCGCCGCCCAGGATGAGGGACAGGCCGGCGCTGAACACCCGCTCGTCGCGGTGCCGGAACAGGAGGACGAGGATGACCACCGAGGCCACCAGCGCAATCCAGACGAAGAACCAGCGCTGCCAGCCGCCCGCGCCGGCAAGGAAGCTGAAGGCCGCGCCGTCGTTGAACGCCAGCACGAGGTTGAAGAATCCGGTGACGTAGAGCGACTGCCCGGGCTCGAACGCATGGAGCACCACGGCCTTGGTGGCCTGGTCGGACAGCGCAATCGCCGCGGCCAGCGCGATCCACGCCGCTGGAACCCGCCGGCCCCCGGCCATGCCCCCGCGCCTCAGGCCGCCCGGCGCGGCTCGCCCGCCCCGAACAGGTTGGACACGCAGCGGCCGCACAGGCCCGGATGCGCCGGATCGGTACCGGTATCGTCGCGCCAGTGCCAGCAGCGGGCGCATTTCAATTTCGTGCTCGGGGCGCTGCTGACGCTTTCGTCGGCCGCGCCCGCCACCCGGACCAGCTTCGCCTGCGAGGTGATCAGCACGAAGCGCAGTTCGTCGTCCAGCGAGGCGAGGATGTCGTGCAGCTCGCCGCTGGCGCGGACCTCGACCTCGGCCTGAAGCGAGGATCCGATCTCACCGGCGGCACGGCGCGCCTCCAGGTCCTTCTGCACCGTGGAGCGGAACTCGCGGATGCGCGCCCACTTGGCGCACAGGGCCTCGCCACCGTCGACGGCGGGCAGCTGGTGCCAGGTGTGCACGAAGATGGTCTTGTCGGCCGGGCTGACCAGCCGCCAGGCCTCCTCGGCGGTGAATGACAGCACCGGCGCCATCAGGCGCAGCATCGCCTGCGTGATGTGCCAGAGCGCGTTCTGCGCCGAGCGCCGCGCGGGCGAGGCCGCCCCCGTGGTGTAGAGCCGGTCCTTGAGGATGTCCAGGTAGAAGCCCCCGAGGTCCTCGGAACAGAAGGACTGCAGGCGCGCCATCGCCGGATGGAATTCGTAGCGCAGGTAATCGGCGGTGATCGCGGACTGCATCTGCGCGGTGAGTGCCACCGCGTAGCGGTCGATCTCCAGCCACTGCGACGGCGGCAGCCCGTCGCGCGCCGGGTCGAAATCGGAGATGTTGGCCAGCAGGAAGCGCAGCGTGTTGCGGATGCGCCGGTAGGCCTCGACCACGCGCTTGAGGATTTCGTCGGAGATGGACAACTCGCCCGAGTAGTCGGTGGACGCCACCCACAGGCGCAGGATGTCCGCGCCCAGCGTATCCGACACCTTCTGCGGCGCGATCACGTTGCCCATGGACTTGGACATCTTGCGGCCCTGACCGTCGACCACGAAACCGTGGGTCAGCAGCGCGTCGTACGGCGCCCGGCCATTCAGCATGCAGGACACCAGCAGCGAGCTGTGGAACCAGCCGCGGTGCTGGTCCGAGCCTTCCAGGTAGAGGTCGGCCGGGAACTTGAGTTTCTCCGCGTGCGAGCCCTTGCCGCCGGCGGCGCCCTCAGGCCCGCCCAGCACCGTCTCGTGGGTGGAGCCGGAATCGAACCAGACATCCAGCGTGTCGCGGATCTTCTCGTACTGCGGCGCCTCCGCACCGAGCAGTTCCTCGGTGGTGATGCGCTGCCACGCTTCGATGCCTTCCTTCTCGACGCGCAGCGCCACCTGCTCCAGCAGCTCCGGCGTGCGCGGGTGCAACTGGCCGTTGTCACGGCGCACGAAGAACGGCATGGGAACGCCCCACTGGCGCTGGCGCGACAGCGTCCAGTCCGGCCGGTTGGCGATCATGCCGTGCAGCCGCGCCTTGCCCCAGGCGGGGAAGAACTGCGTCGCGTCGATCCCGCGCAGCGCGGTCTCGCGCAGCGTCTCGGCCGGTTTGGTGCCCGCATAGCCGGGCACTGCGTCCATGCCGGCGAACCACTGCGTCGTCGCACGGTAGATGATCGGCGTCTTGTGGCGCCAGCAGTGCATGTAGCTGTGGTCGAAGGCCGCCGCCTTGAACAGGCAACCGCTCTCCTCGATCTTGCGCACGATCTCCGGATTGGCCTTCCAGATGTTCAGGCCGCCGAAGAACGGCAGGTCCGCGGCGTAGCGGCCGTCGCCCATCACCGGCGTGAGCATCGCGTCATCGGCCATGCCGTAGCGCCGGCAGGAGTCGAAGTCCTCCACGCCATAGGCCGGCGACGAGTGGACGATGCCGGTGCCGGTGTCCAGCGTCACGTATTCGCCCAGATAGACCGGCGAGAGCCGGTCGTAGAATGGGTGGCTGAATGCGACCAACTCCAGGTCCGCGCCCTTGCAGGACGCCAGCGTCGTGCCTTCCAGGCCGTAGCGCGCAAGGCACGCGGCTTGCAAATCGGCCGCAAGCACCAGCATGCCGCGCGGGGTCTGCACCAGGTTGTAGGTGAATTCCGGGTGCACGTTCAGCGCCTGGTTGGCCGGAATGGTCCAGGGCGTGGTGGTCCAGATCACGATCCAGCCCTCGCCCTCGGGCAGGCTGGGCAGGCCGAAGGCCTTGGCGATCTTGTCGCGCTCCGCGAAGCGGAAGCCGACGTCGATCGCGGTGTCGCGCTTGTCGGCGTACTCGACCTCGGCCTCGGCCAGCGCCGAGCCGCAGTCGAAGCACCAGTTCACGGGCTTCAGGCCGCGGTACACATAGCCGCGCGTCAGCAGCAGGCCCAGGGTGCGGATCTCCTCGGCCTCGTTGCGGTGGGCCATGGTCAGGTAAGGATCGTTCCACTCGCCGAGCACGCCGAGCCGGATGAAGTCCTTCTTCTGGCGTGCGATCTGCTCGGTCGCGTAGGCGCGCGACTTCGACTGCACCTCGGCGGGCGGCAGGGTCTTGCCGAACTGCTTCTCGA
>CAIVVS010000230.1 GCA_903909415.1 uncultured Pseudomonadota bacterium
CAAGGGCGTGATCCAGATCTTCAACGTGGGCGCCGAGCGGATGCTGGGTTACACCGCGGCCGACGTGATGAACAAGATCACCCCGGCCGACATCTCCGACCCGCAGGAGGTGATCGTGCGCGCCACCGCGCTGAGCACGGAACTGGGCACGCCGATCGCGCCGGGGTTCGACGCACTGGTGTTCAAGGCCTCGCGCGGCATCGAGGACATCTACGAGCTGACCTACATCCGCAAGGACGGCAGCCGTTTCCCGGCGATCGTCTCGGTCACGGCGTTGCGCGACGCGCAGGACGCGATCATCGGCTACCTGCTGATCGGCACCGACAACACCGCCCGCAAGCGCGTCGAGGAGGAGCAGAAGGTGCTGGGCCAGCGGCTGCGCGACCAGCAGTTCTATACCCGCTCGCTGTTCGAGTCGAACGTGGACGCGCTGATGACCACCGACCCGGCCGGCATCATCACCGACGTCAACAAGCAGATGGAGGCGCTCACCGGCTGCACCCGCGACGAGCTGATCGGCGCCCCGTTCAAGGGCAACTTCACCGACCCGGTGCAGGCCGAGAACAGCATCCGCCAGGTGCTGCGCGACAAGAAGCTCAACAACTACGAGCTCACCGCGCGCGCGCGCGACGGCCGCGAGACGGTGGTGTCCTACAACGCCACCACCTTCTACGACCGAGACCGCCGGCTGCAGGGCGTGTTCGCCGCGGCGCGCGACGTCACCGAGCGCAAGCGCCTGGACCAGGTGCTGCAGGAGAAGAACGTCGAACTCGAGGGCGCGCGCTCGGTGGCGGAGAAGGCCAACCTCGCCAAGTCCGAGTTCCTGTCCAGCATGAGCCACGAGCTGCGCAGCCCGCTGAATGCCATCCTCGGCTTCGCGCAGCTGATGGAGTCCGATTCGCCCGCACCCACCGCGGGGCAGGCCGACAGCATCGGGCAGATCCTGCGCGCCGGCTGGCACCTGCTGAAGCTGATCAACGAGATCCTCGACCTCGCCAAGGTGGAGGCGCGGCAGATGCCGCTGTCGCAGGAGCCGGTGTCTCTGTCCGAGGTCATCGCCGAGTGCCACGGGATGATCGAGCCCCAGGCCCAGCAGCGCGGCATCCGGCTGGACTTCGGCGAGGTGGACCCGCACCTGTTCCTGCTCGCCGACCGCACGCGCCTCAAGCAGGTGATGATCAACCTGCTGTCCAACGCGATCAAGTACAACTCGCCCAAGGGGCTGGTGGAGGTGCGACAGGTGCACGCCGCCACCGGACGGGTGCGCGTCAGCATCCGCGACACCGGCATGGGCCTGGACGCGACGCAGATCCCGCAGCTGTTCCAGGCCTTCAACCGCCTCGGCCAGGAGGGGGGCGGGGAGGAAGGCACCGGCATCGGGCTGGTGGTCGCCAAGCAGCTGGTGGAGCTGATGGGCGGCACCATAGGCGTGGAGAGCACGGTCGGCGCGGGCAGCAGCTTCTGGTTCGAGCTCGACTCCGTGCACGAGCCGCGGCTGGTGCAGGAAGGCACGGGGGTGGAGTCCGCCACGGCGGAACGGGCGGTCCTCCAGGGAACGCTGCTCTACGTCGAGGACAACCCCGCCAACCTGCGCCTGGTGGAGCAGATCATCGCGCGCCATCCCGGCATCCGCCTGCTGACCGCGGTGACCGGGACCAAGGGCATCGAGATCGCGCTGGCCGCGCGGCCCGACGTCGTCCTCATGGACATCAACCTGCCGGGCATGGACGGATTCGAGGCGATGAAGCTGCTCAACGCCGATGAGCGCACCGCGGGCATCCCGGTGATCGCCATCAGCGCCAACGCGATGCCGCGCGACGTCGCCCAGGGGATGGAGGCGGGTTTCTACAACTACCTGACCAAGCCGATCAGGGTGGGCGAGTTCATCGATGCGGTGCACGCGGCGCTGGCCCACGTGCGTGAGCACGGTGAGGCGGCGCGCGAGCCCGCGGCGCCGGTCCTGTAGCGCACCGGCGATGGTTGCCCCCTCGGACATACGCGCTGCCGGCATCCTGGTCGTCGACGACCAGCCGGCCAACGTGCGGCTGCTCACCCGCACGCTGGCCGGCGCCGGCTACACCAACGTATCCGCCACCACCGATCCGACGGCGGTGCTGGGGCTGCACCGGCAGCACCGGTATGACCTGGTCCTGCTCGACCTCGCGATGCCGGTGCTGGACGGTTTCGGGGTGATGGCGCAGTTGAAGGAGGTGGACGAGCCGGTCCAGCTGCCGGTGCTGGTCATCACCGCCGAGCGCGCGCACCGGGTGCGGGCACTGGAGGCCGGGGCCCGGGATTTCGTCGACAAGCCCTTCGACCGCGCGGAACTGCTGGTGCGGGTGCACAACCTGGTCGAGGCGCGCCTGCTGCAGCGGGAGGTGCTGGGCCACAGCGCCGAGCTCGAGCGCCAGGTCATCCAGCTCGAGGCCAGCCGCGACCTGATCCAGGACAAGGAGGCGCAGGTGCGCGGCCTGTACGAAACGGTGCTGGCCGAACAGAAGCGCTCGGTCGAGCTCAGCCTGCAGCCGGGCGCCATGGTCGGGGTGGAGAAGGAGGAGCGCCTGGGCACGCCCTGGCCGCGCAGCCTGCGCCTGCGCCATCCCTGGCTGCAGGTCAACCTGCTGACCGCGTTTGCCGCGGCGGCGGTGGTCGGGCTGTTCCAGGGCACCATCAACCGCCTGCTGCTGCTGACCATCTTCCTGCCGGTGATCGCCGGGCAGTCCGGCAACACCGGCAGCCAGGCGCTCGCGATCACGCTGCGCGGCCTGGCGCTGGGCGATCTCCAGGCGGGCCGGGAGCGCGACCTGGTGCGCAAGGAGGCGCTGCTCGGCCTGCTCAACGGCGCGCTGGTGGGCGCGGTGGCCGCCGCCGCGATGTATGCCGTCGCCGCATCGCAGGACTCGCCCAGCGCCGCGCTGCTGGGCGGGGTGGTGTTCCTCGCGATGATGGGCAGCTGCCTGGTCAGCGGCATCTGCGGAGCGGTCGTGCCGCTGCTGCTCAAGCGCTTCGGGGCCGATCCCTCCATCGCCTCGAGCATTTTCCTCACCACGGCGACCGACGTCGCCAGCATGGGCATGCTGCTCGGGCTGGCGGCGGTGCTGGTGCCATGAGCCGGCGTCCATGCCGGCATACCCGGGAGCACCGATGATCGACCCGTCCGAAGTAATGCGCGCGAAGCTCCTGATCGTCGATGACCTCGAGGTCAACATCCGCCTGCTGGACCGGATCCTGCGCGGCGCGGGCTACGTTTCCATCACCTCCACGCGCATCCCCGAGGAGGTGTGCGAGCTGCATGCACGCAACCGCTACGACCTGATCCTGCTGGACCTGCAGATGCCAGGCATGGACGGCTTCGAGGTCATGGAGGCGCTCAAGGCCGTGGAGGTGGACAGCTACCTGCCGGTGCTGGTGATCACCGCGCAGCCCGGCCACAAGCTGCGCGCGCTCAAGGCGGGGGCCAAGGACTTCATCGGCAAGCCCTTCGACCTGCCGGAGGTGCTGCTGCGGGTGCACAACATGATCGAGGTGCGCCTGCTCGACAAGCACGTGCGCGAGCAGAACCTGGTGCTGGACCAGCGCGTGCGCGAGCGCACCGCGGAACTGGAGGCGAGCTACCGCGAGACCATCTTCACCATGACCCGGGCAGCCGAGCACAAGGACGAGGACACCGGTACCCACGTGCAGCGCATCAGCCATTACTGCCGGGACCTGGCCGGGATACTCGGGCAGGACGCGGCGTTCGTCGACCGGATCTTCTTCGCCAGCCCGATGCACGACATCGGCAAGATCGGGATACCCGACAACATCCTGCTCAAGCCCGGCTCGCTGACGGTCGACGAGTGGTCGGTCATGAAGGGCCACGCCGCCATGGGCTGGGAAATCCTGGGGCGCAGCAACTCACCCCACCTGCAGATGGGCGCGGAGATCGCGCTGAACCACCACGAGCGCTGGGACGGCAGCGGCTACCCGGCCGGGCGCAGCGGGAAGGACATCCCCAGGGCGGCGCGGATCATGAACATCTGCGACATCTACGACGCGCTGAGGAGCAAGCGGCCGTACAAGGTCCCGTTCGACCATGCGCGGACGATGGACATCCTGACCGGCGGGGACGGCAGGGTGCTGCCGTCCCACTTCGACCCGGCGATCCTGTCGGCGTTCAGCGCGAACCACCAGGTGTTCTGCGACATCTTCGACAAGCTCTACGTCGGGCCGGAATCCCATGCACCCGATCCGGCGGGACACGCCGCGCCCATGGCGCCGGGCGGCTTGTCCAGTTCTTCGGTGATACGCGCCTGAGCGGGGCGGGCGGGTGTTCCGTCGGGAGTTCGGGTGATGCGGGGTTCAGCCTGCTGCCGGCCCGACCGGAGCGGCCATCGCCTCGCCCATGCGGATGGCGCGCGCCGGCGCCCAGTCCGGGTTGAAGCGCAGCGTGTCCCTGGGGAACAGCATCACCACCGTGGAACCGAGCAGGAAGCGGCCCATCTCCGCGCCGCGTTCGACCACGATGTTGCGCCCGGCATAGTTCCATTCGCGCACCACGCCCGGGCGCGGCGGGTTCACCACGCCGTGCCAGGTGGTCGCCATGCTGCCGACGATGGTCGCGCCGACCAGCGCCAGCACGAAGGGCCGGCCCGCGTCGTCGGTGAACTCGCACACCACGCGCTCGTTGCGCGCGAACAGGCCGGGCACGCTGAGCGCCGTCGCCGGGCTCACCGAGTACAGGTCGCCCGGCACGTGGATCATGCGTTCCAGCCGGCCGCGGCAGGGCATGTGGATGCGGTGGTAGTCCTTCGGGCTGAGGTAGAGCGTCGCGAAGGCGCCGTCCTCGAAGCGCGCCGCCAGCGCGGCGTCGCCGCCGACCAGGGCGCGCGTGGTGTATTGGTGGCCCTTGGCCTGGAAGATGCGGTCGCGCTCGATCGCGCCGAACTGGCTGATCGCGCCGTCCACCGGGCACATCCAGGGCGCATCCGACAGCGGCCGGGCATCCTCGCGCAGCGCGCGGGTGAAGAAGTCGTTGAAGCTCGCATAGGCCCCGACGCGCGGATCGGCGGCCTGCGCCATGTCCACGCCGTAGCGGCCGATGAACCAGCGTATCGCCGCGCGCGTGCCAAAGCCGCCGTGGCGCGCGGCCAGCCAGCCGACGGCGCGGGTGAGGGCGAGTTTCGGGAGCAGGTCTTGCATCGACATGCCGGCATTGTAGGCGAGGCAGGCGGGCCCCGGTCCCGGTTCCGGCCTCGGTATCGGCCCCGGTCCCGAAGCGGCAGATAGAATCGGGCCATGGAATCCCTGGCATCGGCAAGCGAGTACCTGCGGTTCGCGGTGACCCTCACCGCGGTGGTCGACCCGTTCCTCGCGGTGCCGTTCTTCCTGGTGTGGGCCGGCGGACACGACCAGGCGCAGCGCCGCGGGCTGGCCGGGCAGGTCGCGCTCGTGGTGTTCATGGTGCTGGCGGTCGCGGCCTTCAGCGGCGAGTCGCTGCTCACGCTGATCGGGGCCAGCCTGCCGGCATTCCGCGTCGGTGGCGGGCTGGTGCTGCTGCTGATGGCGCTGGCCATGCTCAACGCGCAGGCCGGCAGCGTGCGCCAGACGCAGTCCGAGGCGCGCCAGCTCGAGTCCGGCGAGTCCGGCGGGATCGTGCCGCTGGCCATCCCGCTGCTGGCGGGACCCGGCGCGATCAGCACCACCATCATCGCCGCCGAGCGCGGCGCGCTCGCGCACCACCTGGTCATCGTCGGCTGCATCGGCGCCGTGTGCCTGGTGACCTGGGTGACGCTGCGCCATGCCGACCTGGTCGGCGCGCGCCTGGGCGTGACCGGCATGAACATCGCCACCCGCATCCTCGGCCTGCTGCTCGCCGCGATGGCGGTGCAGACCATGGCCGAGGGGCTGAGGTCGCTGTTTCCGGGGCTGGCGTCCTGATTCCATCCCCGGTGGTGGTCTGGCGCGGTCCGGTCGGTCGACTGCCCTGATCGTCAACGCGCCACGCGGGCGAATTGACGTTCTCCGGACAGCATTGCGCGTAAGCTGGTTCGTGCAGTCCGATCGATTCCGTCCTCATCCCCGCGGTCCGTCCCCGTGGCTTTGTCGACCTGACCAGGGGAACGCGCCATGAGCGAAGACACCGACCGCATCTACGTGAAGCTGGCGCAGCTGGAGCAGGAGATCACCAACCTGCGCCAGGGCTACGTGATCCTCAACAAGCGTTACGGCGCGGCGCTGGGCACCTTGAAGGACCTCACCTTGCATGCGATGGAAGCGGCCAAGCGCGCCGCGGTGGCCGCCGACCATGCGCGGGTCGCCGCCACCAATGCCGCGACGGCGGCCCGGCAGGCCGCGGACCAGTCCGCGGTGGAAGCAGCGGATGCGGCCGCGGACGCGGCGGCCTCCGCGGCCGAGGCGTCGGCGGAAGCGGCTGCGTCTGCGGCGGCTGCGTCTGCGGCGGCTGCGTCTGCGGCTGCCGCGGCTGCCGCCGCGCACCAGGCCGAGGAGGTGGCACTGAAGGCTTCCGCCGAAGCGGCGTTCGCGGTCAAGCAGGCCACCGAATCGGCGAGCGAGGCCGCGCGCATGGCGCACCTCGCGGCGGAAGCGGCAAGGCGGTTGCGCAGGTAAGCCCCGGGCAACGCCGTCCCGGGTCCGTTCCTTAAATAGTCAATAAAAACAGACACTTATGCTGTTTTCGCTGCATTTTCTGGTTGTCGCCGCTTGTTGCCGGCGGTTGCTGGATGGCGCCGGCGGGCGCCTTGCGTTGCGGGGCACATGGTGCGCCAGCGCACAGAGGGCGGCGCAACGGTCGCTTACCGTCGGTGGCAGGTCCGCGCAGCCACTTCCGTGGTTGCGATGCCGGGCTGGCACACCACAGGAGAACCATCCATGACTTCCTCGTTCGCAAGGCTGCTTTGCCGCATCTTGGTCATCGCCACGATCATGCTTCCGTTCCAGACCGGCCACGCCGCGATGATCGGCACCGAACCGGCGATCGCCGCCGCGAGCGTGCAGTCCGACCGTGATGCGGTGGCCTCCTTCCTGTCGCGCGCCGGCACCGTGAGCCAGATGCAGGCCATGGGCGTGGACTCGCAGTCCGCGATGGACCGCGTTGCAGCGATGAGCGACGCCGAAGTCAGCTCGCTGGCGGGCAAGATCGCCACCGCGCCGGCCGGTGCCGACGGCGGCAGCGTCGCGCTGGTGATCCTGGTGGTCTTCGTCATCTGGTACTTCGCGTTCCGCAAGTGAGCGTGGCGTGCATCCGGCCGTCGTTTCGATGACGCTGGCCGCGATGCACCGCCGGTCGTACCCGCAGGGCGCCCGTCGCATGACGCGCGCCCTGTTGCTTTTCGCGATGCTGTCGGCCGTGCTGCTTGGCGGCTGCGCGTCGATGGTGCCGCAGACCATGGGCCTGCGCACCGACTGGCCCGAGGGCGTCGCGCGGCGCGTGGAGATGTCCGACACGCCGTTCTTCCCGCAACTGGACAACCAGTGCGGGCCGGCCGCGCTTGCCACCGTGCTGGTCGGCAGTGGCGTCGACACCACGCCGGAACGACTCACCGACTACGTCTACCTGCCGGCGCGCGAGGGCAGCCTGCAGGCCGACATGCTGGCCGCGCCCAGGCGCCTGGGCCGCGTGTCCTGGCAACTGGCGCCGCGTTTCGATGACCTGCTGCGCGAAGTCGCGGCCGGCAATCCGGTGATCGTGCTGCAGGACCTCGGCCTGCCGCCGTTCACCAACTGGCACTACGCGGTGGTGGTCGGCTACGACTACGAGGCGGGCGAACTCTACCTGCGCTCCGGGCAGTCCCGGCGCAAGGCCGTGCCGTTCACGGTGTTCGAGTACACCTGGAAGCCGGGCGGCTACTGGGCGATGGTGGCGATGCCGCCCGGACGCATTCCCGCGAGCGCGACCGAGTCCGGCTACCTTGCCGCGGTGGCGGCGCTGGACCGTGTTGCCGGGTCCGCTACCGGCATTCTCGCTGCCGGAATCCCCGCTGCCGCGGCGCCGGCGACCGCAGCTTGGCGCGCGTTCACCGAACGCTGGCCCGGCAATGCGAGCGCGTCCGTGGGGCTGGCCAACCGGCACTACGCCGCCGGGGAACTGGGCGAGGCCGAATCGGTGCTGCGCCAGGCTGCGGCGCGCAACCCCGGCTCGCTGCCGGTGATGAACAACCTCGCCCAGGTCCTGTCCGACCTCGGGCGCAACGACGAGGCGCTGGCGGTCATAGGACGCGCCGGCGCGGCGCCGGACGGCCCGTTCGCGGCGGCCCTGCAGCAGACGCGCGCGCTGGTGCTGCAGCGCCTCGCGGACGGCGCGGGCGCATCGCGCGGCCCCCGATGAGCATCGCGAAGGAACCGCCGATGGAAACCGCATGGATCGTGTTCCATCCGTTCTTCACCGTGGCCGCGCAACGGCCGCGTGATGCCGGCCTGCCGGGCGAACTCGCGCTGTGCTGCTGGGAAGGCGAGGGAGGACGGCTCGACAGCATCGCCCTTCGCAGCGGCGTCGCTGGCGTCCGCCCGGGCACCGCCGGCCTTCGGCCGAGCATCGCCGGCCTTCGGCCGCGGCCACGCCGCCGCTGAAACGCGCGCCGCGTCCGCGAACCCGGACGCGAACCCCGGACGCTTATATGTGGTGCCACACAGACGTCGTGTCGCCCGCGGCCTAGCCTTGCGTTGAAGGCATGGCAGGGCGGGCGCGGCCCGCACCGGGACCATGACCGCCAACCGGAAGGACACGCACATGAACTGGGATCGGATCGAAGGCAACTGGAAGCAATTCAAGGGCGACGTGAAGCAGCAGTGGGGGCAGCTCACGGACGATGAACTCGACGTGATCGCCGGCAAGCGCGACAAGCTCGCCGGGCGCATCCAGGAGTCCTACGGGATCACCAAGGACGCGGCCGAAGCCCAGCTCGCCAAGTGGCAGTCGGAGATGAAGGCGGTCAAGCACATCTGAGCCGCGCGCAGGCCGCGGTGAAACGAATGCGAAAGGAAACACGATGAACAAGTTCAGGATGAAACAGGCACTGGTCGCCACCGCGCTGCTGTTCAGCGCGGGCGCCGGCGCACAGACCGCGGCACCCGCGATGTCCCCCGAGGTTTACAAGGGCGAGCGCGCGCAGCTGTCCATCGCCCACAAGGCGGACAAGGATGCGTGCAGCCACCTCAACGCCAACGCCAAGGACATCTGCAAGGCCGAGGCGGACGGCAAGGACAAGGTCGCGCGTGCCGACCTCGAGGAGAAGTACCGCCCCTCGGAAAAGAACGCCTACAAGGTGCGCATGGCCAAGGCGGACTCGGCCTACATGGTGTCGCGCGAGAAATGCGACGACCTGTCGGGCAACGTCAAGGACGTGTGCGTGAAGGAAGCCAAGGCAGCGTCGGTGGCGGCCAAGGCCGACGCCCGCGCGATGCTCAAGACCCAGAACGCCAACGATGACGCCGCGGCGGCGACGTCGAAGGCGAAGGGGGTCGCCCGCGAGGAAGGCGCCGAGGCACGCCGCGAGGCGTCCAAGTCCAAGCGCGAAGCGGACTACGCGGTGGCCAAGGAGAAGTGCGACGCCTTCGTCGACGAGGCGAAGGACACCTGCCTCACGCGGGCCAAGACCCGCTTCGGCATGTCCTGAAGCAGGCCGGGCCGGCCGCTGGCGGGCCCGGATTCGCAAGTCCGGAACGAACCACACCAAGAGGCACGAACATGATCATGAACATCGTCAGGAAACTGGGTACGGCCACGGTGGCCGCGGCCGCGCTGGGCATGCTGGGCGGTTGCGCCGGCATGAGCACGCAGGAGAAGAACACGGCGATCGGCGCCGGCGTGGGCGGCGCAGCCGGCGCGGTGCTGGGCGGTGGCGTGGTGGGCACGGCCGCGGGCGCCGTCGTGGGCGGCGTGATCGGCCACGAAGTCAGCAAGCCCAAGTAAGCCACCGTCGGGCCATCGCGCGCCGCGCCCGGCAGGTCAGGGCGCGCCGCGCGGCTTTTCGCTTTCGCGCGGGCGCACGCGCAGCGGCCCCAGATTCCCTAGCTGCGGCGCGCGCTCAGCAGGCTGGAGGTCGCCACGATGTGCGGGTGGGTGGGCAATTCGCTCAGCAGCCGGTCGAACTCCTTCTTCACCACCGCATAGCACTCGCAGACGCGCTTCTCCAGCATCGGGCGGTCCAGCACCGTGATGTGGCCGCGGCTGTAGCGGATCAGGCCGTCGCGCTGCAGGTGGCCGGCCGCCTCGGTGACGCCCTCCCGGCGCACGCCCAGCATGTTGGCGATCAGTTCCTGTGTCATGGTCAGTTCGTTGCCCGCGAGCCGGTCCAGGCTCAGCAGCAGCCAGCGGCACAACTGCTGCTCGACCGTATGGTGCCGGTTGCACACGGCGGTCTGCGCCATCTGGGTGATCAGCGCCTGGGTATAGCGCAGCAGCAGGTGCATCACCGGCCCGCCGCGCTGGAACTCCTGCTTGAGCAGGCCCGCCCTCAGGCGGTAGGCGAAGCCCGCGCTTTGCACCACCGCGCGGCTGGGCGTGGTCTCGCCGCCCATGAACAGGGCGATGCCGAGGATGCCCTCGTTGCCGACCACGGCGATCTCGGCCGAGGCACCGTCCTCCATCACGTACAGCAGGGAAATGATGCAGGTCACGGGGAAGTACACATGGTGCAGCCGGCCGCCGGATTCATACAGCGCGTCGCCCAGCGGCATGGGCACGAGTTCCAGGTTCGGCAGCAGGCGCTGGTACTCGGCCTCGGGCAGCGCGGCCAGGAGGTGGTTGTCCAGCGGGGATTGGGGCGGTTTCATGAGGGGACTCCTTTGTTCCGGGTTGGCAGGGGGGGCCGGGACAAACTCCGATTAGCGCCACGATCTACCGACGCAGGGTAGCACCCGGCCTGGACGCCATATGTGCGTATCCGTACATATGGGCGGGATTGCCCGTTTGCTACGACGGCCCACCGGCCTGCCGGTTGGCAGGCTTGGTTCGGCAGCGCACGGAATCCCGGCGGGCGGAAATGCATCCTCCCGCGGCATGGACGGCACCGGCCGCAGGCCGGCCCGTCCTTCGGGGAAGGTCGAACCGCCACCCATGCCGCAGGCCCGCGCGGCCCGGAGAAGGAACCGCCATGAACGCCGTCCCGATCGCCTTGCCACGGGTGCCGCAATGATCCGCCTGGACCTCTCCATCGGACTCGACTACCTGGTGGCGGACGGGCCGGGCGATTTCATCCTGAACATCCAGGCGGCGCGCACCCGCCTGCAGAACGTGGTGGCCGAGAACCTGGAGATCCATCCCGGCAAGGCGCCGCCGGTGAACTCGGTCGGGCCCGAGGGCACGCGCTACATGCAGGTGAACGCGGCGCGCGGGCGCTTGTCCATCCGCTACGCGGCGACGGTGGACATCGACCACCACTTCGAGGCGCCGGCGGCGATCTGGGAAGTGCCGGTGTCGCTGCTGCCGCCGGCGGTGCTGGTCTACCTCTATCCCAGCCGGTACTGCCAGTCGGATGCGCTGCGCGCCGTGGCCACGCGCGAGTTCGGCGCGATGCCGCACGGCTACGGCCGCGTGCTGGCGATCCAGCAGTGGGTGCGCGGGCGCACGCTGTTCCTCGGCGGCAGCTCCAATGCGAGCACCTCGGCGCTGGAGACGATGGAGGAGAAGGTCGGGGTGTGCCGCGATTTCGCGCACCTGATGATCGCGCTGTGCCGCGCGCTCAACCTGCCGGCGCGTTTCGTCTCGGGCATCGACTACGGCGCCGATCCCGCGCTGGGCGCCCCCGACTTCCACGCCTATGTGGAGGTGTTCCTCGGCGGGCGCTGGTACCTGTTCGAGCCCACCGGCATCTCGCCGCCCACCGGCCTGGTGCGCATCGGCACCGGCCGCGACGCCGCGGACGTGTCCTTCGCCACCACCTTCGGCGCGGTCAGCGCGGCAGTGCCGGTGATCGGCATACGCGCGGTCGAGGATGCGCGCCTGGGCCTGGACATGCCGCTGCATTGCATGCAGGCGGTGTCGTCGATGGAGACGGAGCCGGGTTTCGCCTGAGCGGTCGCGGCCGCGGCGCCGCCGCGCGGACCGCGACTTTGTTCGCCAGCGCACGGACACCGGTCGCACGCCCGCGTAACTTCGAGGCATGGATACGCGACGCCTTCCGGACCCCGACGACCTCTGGCTGCTCTGGCCGGGCAACCCGTATCGCACCGACTCCTTCCTTCCCGCCAACCCGCCCTGCGATGGCTTCGCAAGTCGGATCCTGCGGGCCACGGGGCAACCCGCGGAATACCTGCCGGACACCGGTCTGCAACACCCTCCCGAGGAAATCGCACCATGAACATCATGCAAACAGCAGTGCTCGCGGCCGTCGCCGCGATGAGCGTCGGCCCGCTTTCGGCCTTCGCGCAGGACACCAGGAAGGACACGACGAACCAGGGTTACCTGGTCGACTCGTTCGGCAACAACATCACCACCAGCTCGACCACCGGCCTGTGCTGGCGCGACATGGAGTGGACGCCGGCGCGCGCCAAGGAGCCCTGCGACTACGTGCCCAAGCCGGTCGCCGCCGCGCCGGCAGCCACGCCTGCCCCCGCACCGCAGCCCCGCGCCGCCGACGTGGTCCCGCGGGCGCCGCTGGCTGCCGCGCCGGCTCTGGCCCCTGTCCCGGTGCTGCCGCAGAAGATGAGTTTCTCGGCCGACGCGCTGTTCGCGTTCGACAAGTCCACGCTCAAGCCCGAAGGCATGGTCATGCTCGATGACCTGGTGCGCCAGTTGCAGGGAGTGAGCTTCGATCGCATCGTCGCTACCGGCCACACCGACCGCATCGGCAGCAACGCGTACAACCAGAAGCTCTCCGAGCGCCGCGCCCACACCGTCAAGGACTACCTGGTCGCCAAGAACGTGCAGGCGGCGCGGGTGGAGGCGGTGGGCAAGGGCGAGATGGAGCCCGAGACCAAGCTGGATACCTGCAAGGGCAGCAAGGGCGCCAAGCTGATCGCCTGCCTGCAGCCCGACCGCCGCGTGGACGTCGAGATGCACGGCACCAAGTCCGCGAGCGCAAGGTAGGCGATACGGGAAGCAAGGCGTGCGCGCTGCGGGGCCGTTCCGGTCCCGGCGCGCCGGTCCGCGGCATCTGCCCGGACAACAACAGGGAGTCGAACCATGAAAACAACCGGATTTTTCCGTTCCATGCTGGTGCTGGTGGCATGCGCGCTGATGTCGGCGTGCGCGGGCACCACCCACAGCGAGGGCACGGGCGAGTACGTCGACGACACCGTCATCACCACCAAGGTCAAGGCCGCGCTCATGGGCGAGCAGTCGCTCAAGTCGCTGCAGATCAACGTGGAGACCTTCAAGGGCCGCGTGCAGCTGAGCGGCTTCGTCGACAGCCTGAAGAGCATGGGCACGGCGGTCAGCCTGGCCAGCGGCGTGGCCGGGGTCAAGTCGGTTCGCGACGACATGCGCCTGCGCTGATCCGCGGCCCGGCCCGTCGCGCGGTTGCGTGCGGCGGGCCACTGCGACGAGGCCCTGCCCGGGCTGCATCTGCCCGGGCAGGGCCTTTCCACGTCCGGCGGGGCGCGTGGCGCGGTGCGTACCTCGGTGCGGCGCCGTGGTTGGGTGCCTCAGACCACCTTGCGACCGCTGATCACGCGCAGCAGCACCGCGATGACGGCGATCACCACCAGGATGTGGATCAGGCCGCCGAGGGTGTAGGCCGTGAGCATGCCCAGGAGCCACAGGATGACGAGCACGACGGCGATGGTGTAGAGCATGGGTGTTCCTCCGGTAGATACGTTGGGTTCGCACCGCATGGTCGCAGCGCGCGCGCGGCGCGTCGGTACGCCAGCCATCACAGCGCACCCGGTCCGCGGCCGCCGTTCATGGCCGCCGGGCGCGGTTACAGCACCGGCACCGGGCCATCCTCGGGATGCAGCGCCCTGATCACGGCGTAGCAGCTGCAGGCGGCTTGCTCCAGGCCCGGCCGGTCCAGCACGGTGATGTCCCCGCGGCTGTAGCGGATCAGGCAGCGCGACTGCAGCGACTGCGCCGCCGTCGTCACGCCCACGCGGCGCACGCCCAGCATGTGGCCGAGGAACTCGTGCGTCATGTGCATGCGCTCCAGGCGCATCCGGTCCTGCGTCATCAGCAGCCAGCGCGCCAGGCGCTGCTCCACGACGTGGAAGCGGTTGCACGCGGCGGTCTGGGCGATCTGCCCCAGCAGCGCGAAGGTGTAGTGGTGCAGCAGCGGCAGCATGCGCGGATGGTCCGCCAGTTCCGCGCGGAACGCGGCCGATTCCATGCGCAGCGCGGTACCCGATTCCTGCACCAGCGCCTGCAGGGGCGAGTCCATGTGGCCCAGCGCCACGGGCAGGCCCACCATGCCTTCGCGCCCCACGAGTCCGGCTTCGACCGCGTGGTGCCCGTCGGCCAGCGCGAGCAGGCCGACCAGGCAGCTGCGCGGGAAGTACACGTGGCGCATCGCCTCGCCCGGCCCGTACAGCACCTCGCCATGGAACAGCTTCACCGGTTCGAGCACGCCGAGCAGCCGACGCAGGCTGGCCGGCGGCAGGGCTGCCAGCAGGCTGTTCTCGGTCACGGTGCGCGGCACGGTGCCGCGCAGGCGGGGGTGGGGCGGGGCATGTGGGTTGCTTCCTGCGTGGGGACGGGCGGACGCCTGCACCGGTCGGTGGCCGGGCGGCGTCGCCGCATGGCCTGTGCCGGGATACGGAACCGGCAAGCTAGTCCCGGATCGGCGCCGTGTATGTACGCCAGCGCACCCGTGGCGCCTTTGCTGCCATCCGGGCTCCCTGCTGTGGTCGGCAGCGTACAGACCGGGGGCACCGGGCGGCGCAAGCTCCGTTGCAACCCACCAAGGAGAAACAGCATGCGCCACACCCTGAGGATGTCCGTTCCCGCAGCCGCGCTCGTGATCGCGGGCTCGCTGCTGGCCACGGGCTGCAACAACGAGAAGCCGGTCGCCGCCAAGGCGGCTGCGAGCACCACCGTCGGCAACGAGATCGACGACACCGTGGTGACCGCGCGCGTGAAGTCCGCGCTGCTCAAGGAGGACGACGTCAAGAGCCTCGACCTCAAGGTCGAGACCCGCAAGGGCAAGGTGCAGCTGACCGGCTTCGTCGACAACCAGATGCAGCTGGAGCGCGCGGTCGCCCTGGCGCGCGCCGTGGAGGGCGTGACCAGCGTCGAGAACGGCATCGCCCTGAAGAGCGGCGTGGCCAGCGTCGGCAACGTCGTGGATGACGACGTGATCACCGCGAAGGTGAAGTCCGGGCTGCTCGGCGAGCCCAACATGAAGAGCATGGACATCGCCGTGCTGACCCGCAAGGGTGAGGTCCAGCTCAGCGGATTCGTCAACAACCAGGCCCAGGTCGACAGCGCCATTGCCGTCGCCAAGGGCGTTTCCGGAGTCACCAAGGTGGACAACAAGATGAGCATCAAGAAATGAGCGCGGACCGCAACGTCGGATTGGTATCGGACCGGACCATGAACCGGGCCAGGCACGCGGGCGAGCGGGTGGCGGATGACCTGCGCGCGGTGATCGCCGACGGCGAGGAACTCATGTCAGCCGCCGCGGCGGTCTCGGGCGAGGGCATCGCCGCCGCGCGCGAGAAGTTCCAGCGCCGGCTCGACCTCGCGCGCGGCGCGCTGGAACGCGCGGCGCAGCCGGTCACGGACCGGGCCACGGCGGCCGCCCGCGCGACGCAGGAGTGCGTCACCGAGCACCCCTGGGCAGCCGTGGGTGTCGCCGCCTTCGCGGGCCTGGTGATCGGCCTGCTGGTGCTCAAGCGCCCGCGCTGAGGAATGCCCGGGCGCGCCAGCGCATTGGCGCTGCCCGGCGATAGTATCCGGCGATGAACTCCGGACAAGCCCTGCCTCCCGCCCTGGTTGGGGAAGTGACCACCGTTCCCGGTGTGGCCGGCGTGCTGCGGTGCTATCGCAACGCGCCCCGAGGCCAATCCGCGGTCGCGCCGCTGCTGCTGGTCCACAGCGTCAACGCGGCGGCGTCGGCCGCCGAGGTGCGCCCGCTCTACGACCATTACCGTGCGCTGCGTCCGGTGTATGCGCTGGCGGTCTCCCTCGGATCGGAGTTCCTGGCGCGCGCCGCCATGGAGGCACAAGGGGCGTTCCGCAGCGTGGCCCTGGTTAGCCCCACCGGCTTCAGCGGCAGCAAGCGGCGCGCCGGACCGCCCGGCGGCACGCGCGCCGTGCCCGGACTGCATGCGGCGCTCTCCGGCCCCTGGGCGGAGGCGCTGTTCCGGGGGCTGACGCGGCCGGGCGTGATCCGTTACTTCCTCGAGCGCACCTGGGGGTCCAAGGCCATCGACGAGGAACTGTGGCGCTACGACGTGCTGACCACGCGGGTGCCGGGCGCGCGCTTCGCGCCGCTGCATTTCCTGTCTGCGGGCCTGTTCAGCGCGGACATCGAGGCGGTGTACGAGGCGCTGGCCCTGCCGGTGTGGGTGACCATGGCCTCGCGCGGCGACTTCACCGACTACCGCCGCAGGTCCATCGTGGCGGGCAGGCCCCACTGGCGCTTCGTGGCGTTCGATGGCGGCGCGCTGCCTTACTTCGAGCCGCAGGTCCCGTTCATCGCCGAGTACGACCGCTTCCTGGTCGGGATCAACTGAGCGGGATCACCTGCGCGGGATCGCCAGAGCGGGATCGCCAGAGCGGGATCGCCAGAGCGGCGTCGGCTGAGCGCCATCACCCGGGCGCGTCGCGCGCCGGCCCCTCAGTGCGGTGGGGGGACGGTTCGTGCGGGGACCACGAAACTGCGCGGGTCGCTCAGGAGGCGCCGCCACAGCAGCAGCAGCAGACGGCCGGTAGGCACGGCGTCCGCGCCG
Source organism: uncultured Pseudomonadota bacterium (assembly GCA_903909415.1). Next base: position 16,825 of record CAIVVS010000230.1, read on the forward strand.
CGCGCGCCCAGCGCCGTGCGCAGCGCCAGCGCGAAGCTTACCCCGAGGTTCACCAGGCCCACGGCCGCCACCCCCAGCGCCCCCCAGGCCACGGTCTGCCACAGGATGTCCAGGCCGAATCCGGTCATCGCGTAACCGAGGTTGGCCGAGGAGAAGGCGATGTGGCGTATGTCCAGGGGCAGGCCGAGCAGCACGCCCAGCATGCCCGTGGAGCCGAGCATGCAGCCGAACAGGAAGTTGCCCATGATCCCGCCGAGGTGGTCCTGCAGGTAGGCACCTGTACGTTGGGCGCGCTCCCTGCCCAGCAGCGCGCGCAGCGGCCGCAGCCGCGCGATGCGCGCGCCGACGTTGCCGAAGCTGGCCTGGTTGTCGAAGAAGCCGGTGATCAGCCCCGACAGGAACAGGTAGAAGCCGGCCAGCGCGGCATGGGGCAGCGCCCAGCCGAGGATGTCGAGGTCATCCAGCAGGTGCGCGGCCTTCTCCAGGGAAACCACCGGCGCGCCGTGCCAGGCGCCCAGCGCCAGGCCGATCGCGACCGCGAGGGGCATGGCCACCAGCACGTTGCCCAGGATCGCGGCCAGCTGGCTGCGCGTCACCGCCGCGGTGAGGTCCACCACGCGCTCCAGCGCGGCGTCGCGCTCGGGGGCGGCCTGGCCCGTGCCCGCGGGCAGGGCGGCCAGCGGGCTGGCCAGGTAGGAAGCCAGGGTCTGCGCGGTCATCGCCGGCTGCTTCGTGGCCACCGTCAGGCCCAGCAGGTAGATCAGCACGAAGCCGCAGCCGTAGATCATGCTGAACAGGAAGGCCTCGACCAGCAGCGGCGCGTGCAGCGTGGCGGCCTCGATCTTGATGAAGGCCATCACCGCGATGATCACGCCGGCGCCCGCGGCGGAGCGCCACATGCCGGCGTACTCCGCCGGCGTCTCGCTGATGTAGTGCTCGCCGGTGTGCGCGGCGTTCTCGGTGATGCGCAGCGCCAGCAGGCGGGTGAGGTTGGTCCAGTAGTGCGGCAGGCTGTTGCGCCGGTTCTCCGCGATGAAGGCTTCGCGCGCGAAGTCGGCCCAGGCGGTGTTGGCGGCGTCCTGTTCCTGGCCCGAGGCGATGCCGGCGCAGATGCGCACCAGCTCGCGCAGGCGCTTGAGGATCTGTTCGTTGCGCGTGAGCAGGTAGGTCAGGTGCAGGCTGGTGCCGCTGGAGCGCGCCTTGATGCGCAGGCGCTGCAGAGCCGAGAGGCAATCGGCGATCCGGCCGCGCAGCGCATGGCCGTCGTCGGCGGGTGCGCCGGCCGCGGGATCCGCCGGCGCCGGGTCCGCGGCCAGCCTCGCGCGCACGCGCGCGGTGAAGGCCTGCGCTTCCGCGGCGACTGCGAGGAAGTGCGGCGAGTAGGTGTCGAAGTCCGGCGTGGCGCGCAGCAGTTCGGGTTCGATGCCCAGCCCGCTGACGCGGTGCGACAGCAGCAGCACCGCCTCGATGAACTGGTTGAGGATGGCGTGCCACTCCTCGCCCCTGTCGCCACCGGGCGGGGCGAGCAGCACCGCGAGCCGGCGCGACTGCTCGGGCGTCGCGCCCAGCATCCAGCGCCAGTCGCTGGTGCGGTCGTACATCAGGTGCACGCAGTCCTTGAGGCTGCGCTCGTCGGGGACTTCCGGCAGCACGGTGTGGCAGACGATGCGCCACCACTCGGAGAAGAAGCCGGTGCCCGGCAGGATGCCGCTGTCGGTGAAGAAGGTGATCAGGCGCCGGCTGGCGAGGAACCGGATCATGTGGCGGCGGAAGGCGGCCAGCAGCGCCGGGTCGGCCTCCAGCGAATCGATGAGGCGCTGGCGGCGGCGCTCGCCCTCGGCGGCGTCGCGCGGGTCGCGCGGCCGCAGGCTGGCCACCAGCCGGCGCAGCAGCAGCAGCGGATCGGCCTGCGGGTCGCGGAAGGCCGCGAGCGCGGTGTCCAGCGCCTGGTCGGCGCGGGCGGCGAGCGCCCCGGGCGCGGCGTACCAGTCGGAGATGCGTTGCAGGATGCTCATCGGATCGTCGTCGGGGTGGTGGCGCGGCGCGCCTATCCTGCCACGCGGTGGCTCATGCCGCCGCCCGGGCCATCAGCAACGCGCCCTGGACGACGTACACCGAGGACACGCCCAGCACGATGCGCTGGGTCCAGGACTTGAACTGCACGTCGCTCAGCGCCTCCAGCACGCGCCGCGACAGCGTGGTGCCGGCCATCGCGAAGCCGACGGCGACCAGGTAGATCCAGGGCGGCAGGGTCTCGCCGCCGCCGGCCACCAGCAGGCCGCCGAAGTAGGCGATCTTAAGCCCGTGGCCGAAGACCTGGATCGCGCCCTTGGTGGCGACCTGGCGCCGGCGGTCCATGCCGCTGTGCACGAACAGCATGTCCAGCACCGGGCCGGTCACGCCGCCTATCACCTGCAGCAGGCTGCAGGTGATGCTGCACACCGCCATGTGCGCCGGCTTCGTGGCGTTCGGCCGGAACGAGGCCGGCAGCAGCAGCGCGGCGAACGGCGTGAGGCCCATCACCAGCAGGGCCGTGGCCTTGTCGGTGGTGAAGGGGAGCAGGGCAAAGGCGACGGTGGTGGCGATGGCCACGGCGGCGTAGGTGCCGACCAGGCCCCAGTGGATGTGCGCCCGCCACAGGAAGGCGCGCCAGCCGTTGGAGGCGAGCTGGGTGACCCCGTGCAGCATCATCGCCGGCGCGACCGGCAGCACCAGCAGCAGCAGGCCCATGAGGATCAGGCCGCCGGCCATGCCGAAGATGCCCGAGATGAACGAGGTGGCGAGTACGGCTGCGGCGAAGCCGGCGACGAGGGGGAGGCTCAACACGGAAGAAGGCTGGTCACGGAGGTGGGCAAGGGACGCGGGCGGGGCCCGGCATGGCCCGCGATTGTCCCAGTTTTCGGGACCCGCGCCGCTGTGGGAAGGCTTACAGCCCGAGCATCCAGGCGATGACGCCCTTGGCGACGAAGCCGAGCATGCCGAAGGCCAGCACGAAGAACAGCACGAAGGTGCCCAGCCTGCCGGCCTTGGACTGCTTCGCGATGTTGCCGATGATGAACAGCATGAACAGCATGAACGCGGCGATGCCCCAGGTCATGCCGAGCTCGGTGAACTCCTTCTCGGTCATGCCGGTCCCGGCGGTGCCGCGCCCGGCGCCCCGCCCTGCGGGCCGCGCCGCCCGCCGCGCCGGTCCCGCAGCGGCAGGCCGGCGGCATCCACCAGTTCCCGGTAGGCATGCCAGGTCGCATGGCCGATCACGGGTATGGCGATGATGAAGCCGAGCATCGCCGTTGCCACCGACAGCGCGGTCGCCAGCATGATGAGGGTCGCCCACAGCGCCATTGCGTGCGGGTTGGCGCCGACCGCGCGGATGCTGGTCCACACCGCGGTCCAGAGGTCGGTGTCGCGGTCCAGCAGCAGCGGCGCGGACACGGCGGTGGCGGCGAACACCAGCGATGCGCCCAGGCCGCCCAGCGCCATCCACAGGGGGAACAGGTTGGAGCCGTGCGAGAGCACGACATGGCGCAGGAAGGCCTCCAGCCCGGTGATGGGGGCGCGCACGAACAGGGCGACCATCACCGAGGACAGCAGCACCCAGGCGGTGGCAGCGATCGCGAGGCCCAGGCCCATCCATACCAGGGGCCGGGTGCCGCGCCGCCATGCGTGCAGTGCATGGGCGAGCCCGGCCGGCTCGCCGGCTTCCATGCGCCGGCTCAGTTCGTACAGGCCGGTGGCGAGGATGGGGCCGACGAGCACGAAGCCCGAGAACGCGCCCGGCAGCAGGTACCAGGCTTTCAGCGTGAGCAGGCCGATCACCCATCCGCCGGCTGCGACGACCAGTCCGTGCAGCAGGCTGGCGACCGGGGCACGCTTGGTGTCGCGCCAGCCGAGCGCGAGCCAGTGCAGCGGCCGCGCCAGTGCGACCACCCGGACCGGGGGAAGGGCGGGGTCCGGCTGCTGCGTCGGGGTGCTGGGTGGACCGTCCATCTTGGGCTGATTGTCCTACAGGCAGGCCATGGCCGATGCGCCGGGCGCTTCGCGCGGCTTGATCCACGTCAAGCGCGGGTGCCGGGCCTGCGGCGTTGGCCCGGGAAGCCGCTGCTATCATCGCCCCGCACTGCGCGGCAGGCTGCGCAGCGGGCTGTCTCGTGCGTCGCAGGATCCGGGTTGGAGGGAGCATCGTGAGGACGCCAAGGCTGGGATTCGTCCACGCGTCGATCGCATCGCTGCTGGTGCTGGCGGTCGGGGGTGGCGTGGCGCTGTACTTCATGCACCGCAGCGCCGACCAGGCGCTGGCCAAGCAGGTGATGGCCGCGGCGTCATCCGTGGAGTCGGTGCTTTCGCTGTGGCTGGCCGATCAGAGGTTGGCCGCCGATGCGATCGCCGGCGACCCGGAAATACGGGGCCTGATCGACGCGGTGCGGCGCCGCGCCGCGTTGGCCGCCGGCGAGGACACCAGGGGTTCGAGCGAACTGGATCTGCTGACCCGGCGCGTGATGCCGGTCGCGGCCTCCCACGGCTATAGCGGCTACCTGCTGCTCAGTCCGTCAGGCCGCTACATCGCCGCCGAATCCAGGGACCTCGTCGGCGTCGAATCCGCACTCAAGCAGCAGCCCGTACTGTGGCACCGCCTGTGGTCGGGACAGGCCATCGTGTCCAGACCGTTCAAGTCCAACCTGCTGCTGCCAGACGCGACGGGCTCCTATTCCGTCGGGCTTCCGACCCAGGCTTCCTGCGTGCCCATCCGCTCGGCGGGCAACAGCGGCGAGGTTGGCGCCGCGCTGTGTTTCCGGCTGGACCCGGAGCAGCACTTCAACCGGCTTGCCTCCAGCGGGCGCATCGGCGTCACCGGGGAGAGCTACCTGGTCGACCGAGACGGCGTGTTCCTCAACGTGTCGCGCTTTGACGATGACCTGCGCGCCGTCGGATTGATCCCGCCGCAGTCGCGCAGCCTGCTCAACCTGCAGGCGCGCGTTCCCGAGACCTTCGAGGTGCAGGGCGTCTCGCGCGCGCGCAATGTCGCCAGCTCGCCCATGACCGTCGCGGCAGCGGCGGTGGCCGCGGGCGGCTCCGGTTACGACCTGGACGGCTACACCGACTACCGCGGCGCCGAGGTCGTGGGCGCGTGGCGGTGGCTGGATGCCCTGCAGGCGGGGATCATCGTCGAGGTGGACGTCGACGAGGCGTTCGCTAGCTACCGCCTGGCGCGCAACGTCGCTGGCCTGTTGCTGGCGCTGTCGGTGGTGCTGATCCTGGCGACCACGCTGGTCACCAGCCGCGGCCGCGAGGCGCTCTCACGGTCGCAGACCAACCTGCAGTCCATCCTCGACAACACGACGGCGCTGATCTACCTCAAGCAGCGCGACGGCAGGTACCGCCTGGCCAACCGGGCCTGGGGGCGGGTGCTCATGCGTACCCCGGAACAGCTGGAGGGCGCGTCCGACTTCGACCTGCGTTCCTTCGCCGAGGCCGAGCAGGCGCGCCTGCTGGACGAGCAGGTGCTCGAGTCCGGCAAGCCGGTGGAAGCCGAGGAGACGCTGCTGATAAGCGGCACCGAGCGCGTGTTCCGCAGCGTGCGCTTCCCGGTGCGCGCCCACGGCGACGAGCGCATCGTCGCCGTGGGCGCGGTGAGCTCGGACGTCACGGCGCGTGTGGAGGCGGTGCGCCAGCTCGAGGCGCTCAGCGAGCAGCTGGAGCGGCGCGTCGCCGAGCGCACCGCGGAACTGTCCGACCTGGCCGCGGAGCAGGACACCATCCTCGCCAACCTCAGCGTGGGCGTCGTGTTCGTCGGCGACGGCCTGATCGTGCGCGCCAACCAGCGCGTCGGCGAGATATTCGGGCGCGACGTGGGGGCCGAGCTGCTGGGCAGGTCCTCCGCCGTGCTGATCGGCGGCGAGGCGGAGGTCGCGGCATTCAACGCCATGGCGAAGGACGCCTTTTCCCGCGGCGACTCCCTGGAAACGGAGTGGGAGTTCCGCCGGGGCGACGGCAGCCGGCGCATGGGCTACCTGTTTGGCAAGAAACTGGACACCAAGCGCTACCAGCGCAGTACCGTGTGGCTCATTCAGGACATCACCGATCGCACCGCCGCGGCCAACGCGCTGTCGGCGGAGCGCGAGCGCCTGCAGTCCATCCTCGACAAGGGGCCGGTGGGCATCGCGTTTGCCACGGGTGGCGTGTTCAGGTTCATGAACCGGAAGTTCAGGGACATGTTCGGCACGGCGCCGGGAGACAGCGCGGAGCGCATCTATGCGGACCCGGGCGACCGCCTGCGCATGACCGAGGTCCTGGGACGCGACGGCATCGTGACCGACATGGCGGTGAGGATGCGCCGGAAGGGCGGTGCGGAATGCGACGTTCTCGTCACTTTCATGCCCATGCGTTTCGACGGTGAGGACGGCGTCCTGGGCTGGCTGGTCGACGTGACGCAGCGCAACGAGATGGAGCGCGAGCGGGCGCGGCAGTTGGCCTTCCAGCAGGCACTGATCGACACCATTCCCTATCCGGTGTTCTACAAGGGGCCGGACGCGCGCTTCCTGGGCGTGAACCGCGCCTACGAGCAGGTGTACGGCGCCTCGCGCGCGGACCTGGTCGGCAAGCGCGTGCTGGACCTGGAGTACCTGCCGCAGTCCGACCGGGAGGCCTACCAGCTGGAGGACGAGGCGGTGATACGCGACGGCACGACAGTGCGGCGCGAGTCCGGCAAGCGCTTCGCCGACGGCAGGGTGCACCCGACCATCTACTTCGTGTCCGGCTTCCGGCTGGAGGACGGCACGCCCGGCGGGCTGGTGGGGACCTTCGTGGACATCTCCAGCCAGAAGGAAGCCGAGGCGGAGATACTGCGCGCCAAGGAGATCGCCGAGGAGGCGACGCGGGCCAAGAGCGACTTCCTGGCCAATATGAGCCACGAGATCCGCACGCCGATGAACGCGATCATCGGCATGAGCCACCTCGCGCTGAAGACCGAGCTCACGCCGCGCCAGCGCGACTACCTGCAGAAGATCCAGGGCTCCGGCCAGCACCTGCTGGGGATCATCAACGACATCCTAGACTTCTCGAAGATCGAGGCCGGCAAGCTGGGCGTGGAGGCCATCGGGTTCCAGCTCGAGAAGGTACTGGAGAACGTCGCCAACCTGGTCACGGAGAAGACCGCGGCCAAGGGACTGGAACTGGTGTTCGACATCGAGAAGGGCGTGCCCAACGAACTGGTGGGCGACCCGCTGCGCCTGGGCCAGATCCTGATCAACTACGCCAACAACGCGGTGAAGTTCACCGAGCGCGGCGAGATCGACGTGATCGTCAGGAAGCGCGAGGAGACCGATGGCGACGTGCTGCTCTACTTCGCCGTTCGCGACACCGGCATCGGGGTCACGGAGGAGCAGCGAGGTTGGCTGTTCCAGAGCTTCCAGCAGGCCGACGCCTCGACCACGCGCAAGTACGGCGGCACCGGCCTCGGGCTGGCGATCTCGCGCAGCCTCGCCGAGCTGATGGGCGGCCAGGTCGGCGTGGAGTCCGAGCCCGGCCTGGGCTCGACCTTCTGGTTCACCGCGCGCCTTGCCAAGGGCGAGGGACGCGAGCGCATCCGTGTGCTCGGCGCCGACCTGCACGGCAAGCGCGCGCTGGTGGTGGATGACGTCGCCAGCGCGCGTACGGTGATGCGGGACATGCTGGAGGCGATGCAGCTGCGCGTCGCCGAGGCGCCGTCAGGTGCCGATGCGCTGCGCCTGCTGGCCGATGCGGACCGCGCGTGCGAGCCTTTCGACCTGGTGCTGCTGGACTGGCAGATGCCGGGCATGGACGGCATCGAGGTGGCGCGGCGCGCCGGCGCGCTGCCGCTGTCGCGCCGGCCGCACATCGTGATGGTCACGGCCTACGGGCGCGAGGAGGTGATCTCGGGCGCCGGGGCGGCGGGCGTGTCCAACGTGCTGATCAAGCCGGTCAACGCCTCCATCCTGTTCGACGAGGTGGCGCGCGCCCTGGGCGACAAGGTGGCGGAGGCGCGCGAGGTGGGAATCCCGGATGCGTCGGCGCCGTTCGCGCGCCTCGCTCCCCTGCGCGGCGCGCGGGTGCTGCTGGTCGAGGACAACGAACTCAACCAGGAGGTCGCCACCGAGCTGCTCCGGGACGCGGGCTTCAGCGTGGACGTTGCCGAGAACGGGCAGGTCGCGCTGGACCGGGTGCGGGCGGCGCCCTACGACGTCGTGCTGATGGACATGCAGATGCCGGTGATGGACGGCGTCACCGCCACCATCGAGATCCGCAAGGACCCGGCATTCGCGTCCTTGCCGGTGGTCGCGATGACGGCGAACGCGATGCAGAGCGACCGGGAGCGTTGCATTGCCGCGGGAATGAATGACCACGTCGCCAAGCCGATCGAGCCGGAGGACCTGTGGCGCGCGCTGGCGCATTGGATCAAGCCGCGTGCCGGCGCCATCGCGCCGGCACGGGCCACTGCCGCCGAGGCCGGCGAGGCATCCCTGCCGACGGCCGTGCAGGGGCTGGACATGGAAGCCGGGCTGCGTCGGGTTCTGGGTAAAAAGCCCATGTATATCAGCATGTTGCGCAAGTTCTGTAGCGGCCAGCGTGATGCTGCAGCACGCATCGAGGCGGCCCTGTCCGCCGGCAATGCAGACGCCGCCGAGCGTAATGCGCACACGCTCAAGGGCCTGGCCGGCAACATCGGCGCAGCGGCGCTGCAGGCCGATGCCGGCGTGGTCGAGGCGGCGATCCACCAGGGGCGGCCGCACGGCGACGTTGCGCCGCTGGTGCAGGCCCTGGACGTGCGCCTGCAGTCCCTGGTTGGCGAGTTGTTGGCGCAGCTGCCGGCAGATCCGGATGCCGCCGCGGCCGCGTCGGTCGACCCTGTGCACCTGCACGCGGTGTGCACGCGTCTCGAAGCGCTGCTAGCCGAGGATGACGCCGAGGCGGGCGACCTGCTGGACGCCGAGGGCGCGAGCCTGAAGGCGGCCTATCCCGCGCACTGGCCGCGCATCGATGCGGGCGTAAGGGGATTCGACTTTCCTTCTGCGCTGGCGGCGTTGCGGGAGGCGCGCGGCAGCGTGTCCCCGGCCTGAGGGGCGCGCTTCCCGGTGCATCACCCTGGGCCCCGCGGCCCGGGGCCCTCAGGCCTTGGGGAGGGTGAATCCCTTGTCGCGGAACAGGTGCACGCAGGCATCCACCGCGGCCGGATCCAGCGTGCGGCCACTCTCCGCCTGGATCTCCGCCAGCGCCTTGTCCAGTCCCAGGCTGGGCCGGTAGGGACGGTGCGAGATCATGGTCTCGACGATGTCGGCGACCATCAGCACGCGCGCCTCGGGCAGGATCTCGTCGCCCTTGAGCCCCTGCGGATAGCCCGAGCCGTCCAGCCGCTCATGGTGCTGGCGGATGATCTCGGCGATCGGCCAAGGGAAGTCCACGTCCTTGAGCACCTCGTAGCCGGCCTGCGCGTGCGTCTGCACCAGGCGCAGCTCCACGGGCGTGAGGGCGCGCGGCATGTTGAGGATCTCGGCCGGAACCTGCACCTTGCCCAGGTCGTGCACCTTGGCGGCGAGGTTCAGGCCATGCAGCACATGCTCGTCCATGCCCAGCTCGCGGCCGATCGCGTCGGCGAGCACGGCGACGCGCTGCTCGTGGCCGGAGGTGTAGGGGTCGCGCCGCTCCACCACCGCCGCGACCGTGGTGATCGCCTTCTCGAACACTTCCTGCAGGCGCTTGGCCTGGTTTTCGCGCTCGCGCATGCCGGCTTCCAGCGCCACACGGTTGCGCAGCGCGCCGATGCCGAAGCCGATGTCGGCGGCGAGTTGCTCGAACAGCGCGATCTCCGGCGGCCCGAACGCGTCGGTCGCGGCGGCATATACGTTCAGCGATGCGACCACCTCGCCGTCGATCTGGATCGGCAGCGCGGCGGACGCGGCCAGGCCGAAGGAGCGCGCCTTGTCGCGCCAAGGGCCGTAGGCCATGGAGGCGGACAGGTCGTTCAATACCTGCGTGGTGCCGGTGCGCAGCGCAGTGCCCGTGGGGCCGTGGCCCCGGGGCTCGTCGGCCCAGGTCAGGCTCAGGTCGCTGATGTAGGCCGCGCCGCGTCCGGCGCTGGCCGCGGCGCGCACCGAGCATTGCGCGTCGCGCTCGCGCCACGCGATCCAGGCCAGCGGCAGGGCATCGTCGGCGGTAAGCGTCTCGCACACCGCGTTCATCAGTTTCTCCCGGGACTGCGCGTGGATCAGCGCGCTGTTCGCCCGGTCGCGCGCGGCCAGCGACCAGTTCAGCCTGGCCAGTTCGCGCTCGCGCTCGACCTGCATCGACATGTCGCGGAAGGCGCCGATCACCACCTTGTGGCCGTCCAGCGTGATGGAGCCGGTGGACACGATGTTGACCGGCCGGACGCTCCCGTCGGCGTGCAGTACCTCGGCCTGAAGGCCGTACTGCGGCTCCTTCACCGCCTCTTCGAACTGCCCGCTGTTGGGCCGGCCCGCCTGCGGCGGATGCAGGGTGGACTGATGGCTGCCGACCAGGTCTGCCCGGCTGCGCCCCGTCAGCGCCTCGGCGGAGGGACTGGCGTCGAGCAGGATGCCCGTTTCGGCGTCCGCGATGAACAGGGCATCCAGCGAATGGCTCCAAACCGCCTCGAACAGGCGGTGATCGCGCTCCCGCGCGACTTCGACATCGTGCTGCTCGGTGATGTCCTCGAACATGCCCAGCACGGCCCGGATGCTGCCGTCGGCGCGCCGCACCGGCGCCTTGGTGGTGCGTATCCACCGCGTACGCCCGTCGTGGACGTAGGGCTCCTCGACCTGGATGGTGTCCCCGCTGTCGGCAACCCGCCGGTCATCGGCCTGGTAGCGCTCCGCCAGTTCCCTCGGGAAGAACGCGAAGTCGTCCTTGCCCACGACCTGCTCCGGCGGCAGCCCCAGATCGGCGGCGTAGCGTGCATTGGCGAATTCGTAGGTCCCGTGCAGGTCCTTGACGAACAGCTTGTAGGGCAGTTGGCCGGCCAGCGCGGCGTGGCGCGACTCGCTCGCCTCGAGGGCGGCGCGCAACTGGTCCAGGGTGTCGGGCTTGATGGGCATCTGGTGGGCGCTGACCCGCCCGTTTCGGGCGATCGGAGGGTTCTTTCCGGGTCAAAGATACGCATGCCGGGCGAAAAAAAACAGGGCCTGGGCCCTGTTTTTCAGCCAGCGCGGGGACGGGCCCCGCTCCGGAAAGGCCGCGATTACTTCTTCGCGTCCTTCTTCATCTCTTCCTTCTTGTCGCCCTTTTCGCCCTTGGCATGGGCGGCGGCAAAGGCGGACGTGGCGGACACGGCGAACAGGCCGGCGACGATGGCAGCGAGGATCTTGCGCATGGAAAAACTCCTGGTATGTGGGTAATCGGGTGGAAACCAACCCCGAATGGTCCGGGGCAGGCTGCATCCTAGCACGCGCCGGGCGTTGGCCTGGCGCGGCAAGGGAATCAACGGCCGGTGGAATGATCCGTTGACGCCATGGGTTAACACGGCAGGCACCAGTACAATTCCCCCAACGTTTCCGCCAGCCTTTGGCGCCATCCCCGCCTCGATCCGCCGCTGCAGGCTCAGTCCTGCCGCAGGCGACACAGGAAGCCGCTTGAAAGCCATTTTTCCCGTGGTGCTGCTGCTGCTCGTCGAGGGCGGCACCCTGCATGCCGCCCCGTTTGTTCCGGTGGATGACGCGACGGTGCTCGAGCGGCTGCCGTTTCGCCGCTCGGATCCTGCGGCGGCGGCCCTGGCCGGGCTGCGGCGGGCTGCGGCGGACGCGCCGGGCGACGCGGCTGCGGCCGGAAGGCTGGCCCGGAAATACTTCGACCTGGCCGGCGCGGAGGGCGACCCGCGCTACATCGGCTATGCGGAGGCGGCCCTGCGGCGCTGGCCGGGCGCGGACGCGCCGGTGGAAGTCGTGCTGGTGCGCGCGCTGCTGCGCCAGTACCGGCATGAGTTCGACCTGGCGCTGGCGGAACTGGGGCAGGTGCTCGCGCGCGATCCCGCCAACCAGGAGGCGATGTTCTGGCGCGCGGCCCTGTTCCTGGTGAAGGGCGACTATGCGCCAGCCCGCGCCGAGTGCGCCCGCATGCAGGCCACCGCGTCCCGCCTGACGGTGCTGGCGTGCAGCGCCGCGGTGGATTCGGTCACCGGCGGGGCGCGCACCGCCTACGCGGCGCTCAGCAGGCTGCTGGAACGCGAGCCGCCGCGCAGCCCGGACTTCCGCGTATGGATCGTCACGCGCCTGGCCGAGATGGCGCAGCGCTCCGGCGATGACAAGCTGGCCGAGCGGCATTTCCGCGAGGCGATGAAACTGGCCGACAAGGCCGGATCCCCGGACGGCTTCGTGCTCGCCGCGCTGGCCGACCTGCTGCTCGACCTGGGCCGCGCGCCCGAGGTGGTGGCGCTGCTGCGCGACTGGACGCGCTCGGACATCCTGCTGGTGCGCCTGGCCATTGCCGAGGCCGCTGCCGGCGCTCCCGATGCGGCGCGCCGCGCGCAGGAACTGCGCGACCGCTTCGCGGCGTCGGCCTTGCGCGGCGACCGGCTGCACATGCAGGAAGAGGCACGCGTGGCGCTGGCCCTGGACCGCGATCCCAAGCGGGCGCTGCGCCTCGCGCAGGAAAACTGGGCGACGCAGCGCGAGCCGCGCGACGCGCGGGCGCTGATGGAGGCGGCCCTGGCGGCGGGCGAACCGGCGGCGGCGCGCGGCGCGCTGGACTGGATGCGCGCCACGGGCTACGAGGAGCCGCGCTACCGCGCGCTGGCTGCCCGCCTGGAAGGCGGGGCCAAGTGAGGCGGGACCAGGTCAGGCGGGACCAGGTGAGGCGGGACCAGGTGAGGCGGAACTGGGGCAGCCACCTGGTCGGCCGGCTGGCACGGGTACTGGCGCTGGCGCTGGGCACACTCGCGGCCTGCGCGCCGGCGCTCGCCCACAAGCCCAGCGACAGCTACCTCGCGCTCGCGGTCGAGGGCCGGCAGCTCAGCGGCCAGTGGGACATCGCGCTGCGCGACCTGGAGCACGCCATCGGCCTGGACGCCGATGGCAACGGCGAGATCACCTGGGGCGAACTGCGCGCGAAGCATGGCGACATCGCCGCCTACGCGCTGGCGCGGCTCGCGGTGTCGGCCAATGGCGCGGCCTGCACGCTGGAGGCGACCGGCCACGAGGTGGACAAGCACACGGACGGCGCCTATGCCGTGCTGCGCTTCGCGGCGGAATGCCCGAGCACCCCGGCCGCCGTCGAGGTGCGCTACGCGCTGTTCTTCGACCTGGATCCGCAGCACCGGGGGCTGGCGCGCATCAGCGCGGGCGGTGCCACGCGCACGGCGATCTTTGCGCCGGAGCGCGCGACCCAGGTGATCGAACTGGCCGATCCCGGGGCGCTGGCCACCCTGCTTGAATACGGCAGGGAAGGCGTCTGGCACATCTGGATCGGCTTCGACCACATCCTGTTCCTGCTGTCGCTGCTGCTGCCCTCGGTGCTGGTGCTGCGCGAGGGCCTGGCGGGCCGCGCCTGGCGGCCGGTGCCAGCGCCGGGCGATGCGCTCTGGGACGTGCTGCGCGTGGTCACCGCATTCACGCTCGCACACTCGATCACGCTGTCCGCGGCGGCGCTCGGCTGGCTCGCGCTGCCCTCGCGACTGGTGGAGTCGGCGATCGCGCTGTCGGTGGTGCTGGCGGCGCTGAACAACCTGCGCCCGGTGGTGGAGGGCCGGCGCTGGGTGGTGGCCTTCGGCTTCGGCCTGATCCACGGCTTCGGCTTCGCGAGCGTGCTGGCCGACCTCGGCCTGCCGTCCGGATCGCTGCTGCTGGCGCTGCTCGGCTTCAACCTGGGCGTGGAGGTCGGGCAACTGGCCATCGTCGCCGTGTTCCTGCCGGTGGCGTTCGCGCTGCGCGGCACGCGCTTCTACCGCAGCGTGGTGATGGCGGGCGGCTCCGTGCTGATCGCCGTGCTCGCCGCGCTGTGGTTCGCCGAGCGCGCGTTCAACCTCAAGCTCCTGTCCTGAAGGCTCCCGCCGTGCAGCGTGAATTCACCCGACTGACCGCCGTGCTGCTGGGGCTGGGCACGCCCCTGGGCGCGCTCGCCGACGGCGCCCACACGGAGCGCACCGACGTCGTGGAGGTCATCGGGACCTATGACAACGGCGTGGGCACGTCGGATGCTGCCAGCCAGGGCTCGATCACGCCCAAGCTGCTCGAGTCGCGGCCCTTGCTGCGCCCGGCCGACGTGCTGGAGGCGGTCCCGGGGCTGGTGGTCACCCAGCACAGCGGCGACGGCAAGGCGACGCAGTTCTTCCTGCGCGGCTTCAACCTCGACCACGGCACCGACTTCGCGACCTCGGTGTCGGGCACGCCTGTGAACATGCCCACGCACGCGCACGGGCAGGGTTACTCGGACCTGAATTTCCTCATCCCGGAGCTGGTGTCGCGCATCGACTACCGCAAGGGCCCGTATTTCGCCGACCAGGGCGACTTCGCGTCCGCCGGCGCGGCGCATTTCCACTACTACGACCGCATGAAGGAGAACCTCGCCGAGGCTGGCGTCGGCACCTTCGGCCATCGCAGGCTGCTGTTCGCCGGTTCGCCGGGCGAGGCCGGCAACCGGCTGCTGTATGCCCTCGAGGCGGTCGGCAACGACGGCCCCTGGGACAGCCCGAACGACTACCGCAAGCTCAACGGCGTCATGCGCCTGCAGCTGGGCAACCAGGAGCACCAGCACCGCATCACGCTGATGAGCTACTCGGGCCGCTGGAACGCGACCGACCAGGTGCCTTCGCGCGCGCTCAGCAACGGCCTGCCGCGCTTCGGCTCGGTGGACCCCACCGCCGGCGGCAACACCGCGCGCACCAGCCTGTCCTACGACTACCGGCACGACCACCGGTCGCGCCAGTTCCAGCTGAACGCCTACCTGCTGCGCTACCGGATGCAGCTGTTTTCCAACTTCACCTATGCGCTGAACAACCCGGCCAACGGCGACCAGTTCGAGCAGGCGGACCAGCGCACCGTGACCGGCATCTCGCCGACCTGGCTGTGGACCTCGCGCATCGGCGAGCGCGACAGCATCACCAAGGCCGGCATGCACCTGCGCCAGGACGCGATCGGCAAGGTGGGCCTGTACAACACCGTACGGCGCGCGCAGACCGGCACCGTCCGCGAGGACCGGGTCTCGCAGACCGGCCTGGGCGCCTTTGCCGAGAACACCTTCAGCTGGACGCCCTGGCTGCGCACCATCGCCGGCGCCCGGGTGGACGGCTACCGCGCGGTGGTCGACAGCAACAATGCCGCCAACTCGGGCAACGCCCGCGACCACCTGGTGTCGCCCAAGGCGGGCCTGGTGCTCGGGCCGTGGAGCGAGACCGAGTTTTTCGTGAACTACGGTCGCGGCTTCCATTCGAACGATGCCCGCGGCGCAACGATCTCGGTGAATCCCTCGACCCTGGCGGCCGCGCAGCGCGTGCAGCCGCTGGTGCGCACCACCGGCGGGGAACTCGGCGCGCGCACCGAATTCCTCGAGGGCGTGCAGAGCTCGCTCGCGCTGTGGCGCCTGTCGCTGGATTCCGAACTGCTGTTCGCCGGCGATGCGGGCACGACCAGCGCCGGCCGGCCCAGCCTGCGGCAGGGCATCGAATGGTCCAACCGCTGGCGCGCCAACCGCTGGCTGCTGGTGGACTTCGACCTGTCGCTGTCACGCGCGAAGTTCACGGATGGCGACCCCGCCGGTGAGCGCATCCCCGGCGCGGTGGACCGCGTCGTGTCGCTGGGCGCGGCGGTGGAGGACTACGGCCCGTGGTCGGGCGGCGTGCACCTGCGGCATTTCGGGCCGCGTCCGCTGGTGGCGAGCGGCGCAGTCCTGTCCGGCAGTTCCACCCTGGTGAACCTGCGCATCGGCTACAGGATGGAGCGCGGCACGCGCCTGTCGCTGGACGTGTTCAACCTGTTCGACCGCCGCGCCAGCGACATCGAATATTTCTACCAGTCGCAGCTGCGCGGCGAAGCCGCGGCGGCGAGCGACATCCACCTGCACCCGGCCGAGCCGCGTGGCGTGCGCCTGGCCTTGCGCACCAGCTTCTAGCCGGCGCGGCCCGGCACCGTCCCGCCCCGCACGGACATGATGCAGCCTGCTTCCGGCCCTGACGTGGACGCGGGTGCCACGCTGGTGGTCCAGGCCTACGAGGCCGGGGCGACGCCGGGATGGATAGACCGCTGCATGCGGTCGGTACGGGAATGGGCCGCTTCCCGCGGTTACGATTACGCGTTCACCGACCGGTTCTTCGGCCTGGCGCCGGACTGGTTCCGCATCCGCTGCGGCCCCCAGCTCGGGCCGCTCACCGACGTCGCGCGGCTGGTGCTGATGCAGTCGGGTTTCGCCCGCGGATACCGCCGGGTGGTCTGGTGCGACGCCGACCTGGTGGTGTTCGATCCGGACGCACTGGCCTTGCCGGACGCGGACGGCCTCACGGCGATCGACGAGGTCTCCGTCGGCACCGGACCCGACGGCAGCCTGATGGTGTCGCCCCGCATGGTGAATGGCGCGCTGCTGGCCGCCACCCGCGACGCCGAGGTGTTCCTGCGCTACTTCGACGAGGTCCTGCGCGTGGTGCGCGAGCATCCGCCGGGGCCGGTGCCGCGCACCGTTGCCGGGCCGATGCTGCTCACGCGCATCGCGCGCCGGTTGCCGGTGGCCACGCTGCCCAACGTGGGCCTGTTCACGCCCGGCATCCTGCTGGAACTCGCCCAGGGCGGGACGGTGCTGCCCGGCGCCTACATGCGCCACTTCGGCCACGCCGTCGCGGCGGCCAACCTGTGCCATTTCGCGCGCCAGGAGAACGGCGCGCATGGCGAGGCGGCCTACGACGCGGTGATGGATCGCGCCATCGGCCTGTTGCTGGCCACGCGCGGCGAGGTCGTCAACCGGCTGCTGCGCGCGGGGTAGGACCGGCCATGCTTGGGCGTGTCGGCAGCTTCCATGGGTGGCACGACATTACCCCGGAGGCAGGCCATGCTGGTTCGGGCCCGCCGACGGCCGGCCGGGGCGGTCGGCGGCGACCCGAGCGCGCCTACGCGGGGCTCACTCGCCCTTGGCGCCGGTTTCCCTGACCACGCGCGCCCACTTCTGCATCTCGCGCTTCACGTAGTCGTTGGCCTGCTGGGGCGCGTAGCCCAGCGTCTCCATGCCCATGCCGGCCAGCTTGTCGCGCACGTCGGTGATGCGCAAGGCGCGTTCGATCTCGGCGTTCAGGCGGCTGACCACGGCGGGCTGCGTGCCCAGCGGCGCGAAGAAGCCGATCCAGGTGTAGTCCTCGAACTCCGGGTACCCGAGTTCGGCCATGGTCGGCACGTCGGGGAGCACCGCCTGGCGCTTCGCGCTGGTGACCGCCAGTCCGTGCAGCCGCCCCGCCTTGATGTGGGCGACCGTGGTGGTAATCGCCATGCTGGCCAGCTGCGTCTCGCCCGCGACCACGGCCTGGATCGCCGGTCCGCCGCCCTTGTAGGCGATGGCCTGCACGTCCACCTTCCCCAGCACCTTGAACACGTAC
This sequence comes from uncultured Pseudomonadota bacterium, assembly GCA_903909415.1. Next base: position 34,358 of record CAIVVS010000230.1, read on the forward strand.
TCGCCCGACAGGTGCGGCGTGGTGCCGGCCCCGGCATGCGAGTAGTTGAGCTTCATGCCGCGCGCCTTGTCGAAAACCTCCCTCAGGGTCTTCGCACCCAGGGCCGGATTGGCGACCAGGATGTTGGGCGTGGAGGCGGCGATCGCCACCGCGGTGAAGTCCCGTTCGTAGTCATAGCCCGGGTTGGGCAGCAGCGAGGGATTGGTGGCGATGGACGTGCTGGTGGCCAGCAGGGTATGGCCGTCGGGTGCCGACTTGGCGACCAGCGCCGCGGCGATGTTGCCGCCCGCGCCGGGCCGGTTGTCGATCACCAGCGGCTGGCCGAGCGCCTCGCCGACGGTCGGCGCGACCAGGCGCGCGACGATGTCGGCCGGGCCGGCTGGCGCGAAGGCGATGACCACGCGTATCGGCTTGGCGGGCCAGGCCTGGGCCCGGGCGGTTGACGGCTGCAGGGCGGACAGTGCGATTGCGGCGGAAGCAGCGAGGGACGCGGCCAGGCCTTGCCGCAGCGGGGTGACGGGCATGCTTTCCTCCTCCAAGGATTGCCGGCCGCTCCGCTCACGGGCGGCCTGCCGGAAAGCATACCGGGCCACCGGCAAGCCCGCATGGCGCGGGGTGCCCGGCACCCGGGAGCAGCGGACTACCGCCGGGCTGAGGTCAGCTGAGCGGCACCGTCAGCGGGTCGTACGAGAACAGCCACTCGGCGCGTTCCTTGGCGAGGTTCTTCTTCTCGAACGCGCGGCGCATCTCCTCGGGATCGACGATGTGGTACAGGCCGCCGTGCTCGGTGGATTCATTGACGACCCGCGCCGTGCGGTCCATGCGGGCGCGCTGGTAGACCTGCAGCGCGTCGGGAATCGAGGCCGCGCCGTCCAGTGCGCGCGCGAGCACCGCGCCGTCTTCCACCGCCATGGCCGCGCCCTGCGCCATGAATGGCAGGGTGGGGTGGGCGGCGTCGCCCATCAGCGTGGCGCGCGCGGTGCTCCAGTTGCGCACCGGCGGGCGGTTGTTCAGCGCCCAGCGGTAGCACTCGTTGCGGTCGGCGGCGTCCAGCAGCGCCTGGATGTTCGGGTGCCAGCCGGCGTAGTCGGCCTTGAGTTCTTCCCAGGGGCGGCGCTGGGTCCAGGACTCGTCCTCCCAGGCGCTGCGCTCCGGGCAGCCGACGAAGTTCAGCACCTGTCCCGAGGAGATCCAGTAGATCACGGCGTGGTTCTTCGGGCCGCACCAGACGGTGCCGACGATGTCCATGATGCCCTCGGGCAGCTTCGCGCGCGGCACGGTGACGCGCCAGGCGACGTAGCCGGTATAGCTCGCCTTGACCTCGCCCACGATCTGCGCGCGGATCGCCGACTTGATGCCGTCGGCGCCGACCAGGGCGTCGGCCTTGACGGTGCTGCCGTCGGCGAGCTTGAGGGTCACGCCCGAGGCGTCCTCGGTGTAGCCGGCGGCCTTGGCGTTCAGCGTGATGCAGTTCGGGTCCAGGGCCTGCACCTTGTCCGCGAGGATGCGGTGGAAGTCCGCGCGGTGCAGGTGGTAGTAGGGCGTGCCGTGCGCCTTCTCGTGCGCCCCGGCAAACGGGATGGAGTGCAGCAGCTCGGCGGTGTCGTAGCGGCGGAACTCGTAGTTGGCCGGCTTGACCGCGACTTTTTCCAGTTCGTCCTTCAGGCCGAGGTCGTACAGCACCTTGATCGAGTTGGCGCTCTGCTGGATGCCCGCGCCGACCTCGCCCAGCTTGGGCGCCTGCTCGAACACCTTGACCTCGAACCCGCGTCGCAGCAGGCAGGCGGCGGCCGTGAGGCCACCCAGTCCGGCGCCGGCGATGATGACTTTACCCTTGGACATCGAATACTCCTTGAAGGAGCGGGGATTTTAGCGCCTTCGGGACTGGATAGCCGATGCCGGCGCCATCCACCGCGCCGGTTCAGCGCCGACTCAGCGCAGCAGTTCGCCGTCGAGCACGCCGCGCACGCTGCGCGCCAATGCCGCGGTCCAGAAACCGGCGAGCAGCAGCCAGGCGAACCAGCCGACGAGGAGCACGCCGCCCACGCCGGTCAGGTCGGAAAGGCGCTGGCAGCCCAGCGCGAACGCGCCAAGTGGAAAGGTGAAGGCCCACCAGGCGATGCTGAAGGGCAGCTGGTCCGCCCGCATGGCGCTGGCCGTCATCAGCAGCGCGAGCAGCAGCCAGAACGTGCCGAATCCCCACAGCAGGAAGGCCGCGAACAGGTAGGGGCCCTGCGTGGTGGCGGTCACGAAGGTGCCGGGCAGCGCCGGGGCCAGTCCCAGCACGCCCACGATGATGACGCCCACCGGCGCCAGGTGCACCCACAGCGTGGGCGCCAGCTGGGCGGGGAGCCGCGCATGCACGTACAGCCGGTGCAGGGTGAGCGAGAGCACCGCCAGGTACATCACCAGGCCCGCACCCAGGCCGACGACGTTCACGACCAGCGCCAGATCCCGCGCCAGTCCTTCCTGCACGGCCAGCAGCGGGACGCCTGCCACCGGGATGAGGGTCATGCCCACCGGCGGGATGAACATGCCGGGATGCACGTGCTCGAGCCTGACGTGGTCCCCCTCGAAGGTGGCCTTGAGCACCGCCAGCGTCATCACCACGAGTCCGGCGGCGCCCAGCCACCACGCCGCGAGCGCCGCGTCCTGGTGGTTGCCGAAGGCGCGCAGCTGCGCGGCGAGCACCAGCAGCGCGATCGGGAACGTCGGGTAGAAGCTCGCGGCGACCGGGTGGCGCAGCGTCGCCACGGCCGCATCGCGCGCGAACAGCCAGCGCGCGATCCAGGGCACGGCGATGAGCGCGAACAGCGCGAGGTTCAGCCAGTGCAGTGCCCAGGCAAGCGGCTCCAGCGCCGGTACGTCGCCGGCGAAGCGCAGCGTCGCCAGCGCGAATCCGCCGGTGCCCATGACGGCGGCCGGCCAGCCCGGCGCGAAATGGCGGACGACCAAGGACGGGGTGAGGGGAGTCGGGGCGTTCATGGGGAGGCGCATCATCGCAACAACGCTGCACTGCGGCAAGCCTGGATGCGCGCAGTGCCTGCCTGGATTGCCTTCCTGCGGGGCAAGGGTGCCGCGGCAGCGGCACGGGGGCGCGATACACTGCGCGTCGAATCAACCCGGATCAACTCGAAGGAGCAGGGCCATGAGCGAGCAGGCGGCGGCGAAGGCAACAGGCACGGACCAGGGCGCCAGGGTCGGTCCGACCGACTGGGGCCACAACTACGTGGACGTGCAGGCCATGGCCTGGTCACCGTCACGCGTCCCCCTGTCGGAGCAGAAGGTGCTCTATTCGGATCCGGCCACCGGCATGTCCACGGTGCTGTTCCGGATCCAGCCCGGCGGCACCATCGCCTTCCACGAGCATCCCGAGATCGAGCAGACCTTCGTGCTCAAGGGCCGGCTGGTGGACCACATGGGCGAGTGCACCGCCGGCAACTTCGTGTACCGCGCGGCCGGCAGCCGCCACACGGCGCATACCCCGGACGGGGCCGAGTTCATCGTCTTTTTCATGAAGCCGCCGCTGCGCCTGCCGGCCTGAGCGTCGCAAGGGAAGAGCGCGCGGGACAAGCGCGCCGGACTGGGTCGCGGGACAACACCAACAACAGGCAACACCGGACAATAAAAAAGGGGGACAGGAACATGTTCGCAACGGATTGTGCGTGCGGGACGGCAGTGACCGGCAACACCATGGGGAGGCGCGGCTTCCTGGGCGCGATGGGCGCGCTGGCGGCGGGCTCGATGCTGGGCTGCCAGGCCACCGCTGACACGGTGGCCGGCAAGCCGCACCGGATCGACATCCACCACCACGTCATGCCGCCCAGCTACGTGGCGGAACTGCGCAAGCGCGGCCTGGGTGGCGCGCCGGCCTGGTCGCCGCAGCGCTCGCTCGAGGACATGGACAAGAACGGCATCGCCACCTCGGTGGTGGCGCTGATGCAGCCGGGCGCGTACTTCAACGACCGCGACTTCGACCGGCGCATGGCGCGCGAGGCCAACGAGTACGCGGCCCAGATGGCGCGCGACTTCCCGGGACGCTTCGGCTCCTTCGCCACGCTGCCGCTGGCCGACGTGGACGGCAGCCTGCGCGAGATCGAATACGCCTTCGGCGCGCTCAAGGCCGACGGCATCGGCCTGATGACCAGCTACGGCGACCGCTACCTGGGCGACCCGCACTTCGCGCCGATCTGGGACGAGCTCAACCGACGCGGCGCGACGATCTACACCCACCCGCTGCTGCCGGCCTGCTGCCGCAACCCGATCGCCGGCCTGCCGCCCTCGGCCATCGAGTACGGCACCGACACCACGCGCACCGCCGCGAGCCTGCTGTTCACCGGCACCGCATACCGCTATCCGAACATCAAGTGGATCCTGTCCCACAGCGGCGGCTCGATGCCTTTCCTGTGGAGCCGCTTCACGCGCCAGGAAACCGACATGAAGGACGCGGCGAAGAAGGTGCTGCCCGACGGCGTGCGCGCCCAGGCGCAGCGCTTCTACTACGACACCGCCCAGGGCCACCACGAGGGCGCGATCGCCGCGCTGCGCGCGTTGATCCCGGTGTCGCAGATCCTGTACGGCAGCGACTTCCCGTACCGCCCGGGCGCCGAGGTCACCGATGGCCTGAACGCCCGCGGGTTCAGCCGCGACGAGCGGCGCGCGATCGAGCGCGGCAATGCGCTGCGCATCCTGCCCGGGCTGCGTACGGCATGAACGATGGCGCGTGATTGACCAGAATCGGCCAAAATGATACTATGTGGCTGATTTTGAAAGACATTTAGCCCGTCCCGGCCTCGCCTCCCATGAGTTGGCATCCCGGGCGGGGCCGCCTTTTACCCGTCCGAGATTCCGCCCGTGAGCATTGCCCGCCAGATCGCCCGCCGTCGCACCTTCGCCATCATTTCGCACCCGGATGCCGGCAAGACCACGCTGACCGAGAAGCTGCTGCTGCATTCCGGCGCGATCCACATCGCCGGCAGCGTGAAGGCGCGCAAGTCCTCGCGCTTCGCGACCTCCGACTGGATGGAGATCGAGAAGCAGCGCGGCATCTCGGTGGCCAGTTCGGTGATGCAGTACGAGTACCGCGACTGCGTGATCAACCTGCTCGACACCCCGGGCCACCAGGACTTCTCCGAGGACACCTACCGCGTGCTGACCGCGGTGGACTCGGCGTTGATGGTGATCGACGCCGCCAACGGCGTGGAGACGCAGACGCGGCGCCTGCTGCAGATCTGCCGCCAGCGCAACACGCCGGTGCTCACCTTCGTCAACAAGATGGACCGCGAGGTGAAGGAGCCGCTCGAGCTGCTCGAGGAGATCGAGCGCGAGCTGGGCATGTCGGCCGCGCCGCTGACCTGGCCGGTGGGCATGGGCTCGCGCTTCAAGGGCGTGATCGACATCCGCCGCGACGCGATGCTGCTGTACCGCGCCGAGAAGGACAACAAGCTCGGCAGGACCGAGGTGCTGGAGAACGTGTCCAAGCTCGCGCCGGGCGAGGCCCCGGGCGGCGAGGACTTCGCGCGCGCGATGCGGGAGGTGGACCTGATCCGCTCGGCCATGCCGCCGCTGGACCGCGCCGACTTCCTGTCCGGCCAGCAGACGCCGGTGCTGTTCGGCTCGGCGGTGAACACCTTCGGCGTGGGCGAGGTGCTGGACGCGCTGGTGGACCTGGCCCCGCCCCCGGGCGGCCGGCCCGCGGTGCAGCGCGTGGTGCAGCCCGACGAGGAGAAGTTCACCGGGCTGGTGTTCAAGGTGCAGGCCAACATGGACCCGGCGCACCGCGACCGCGTCGCGTTCGTGCGCGTGTGCTCGGGGCGCTTCGAGCGCGGCATGCGCCTGGTGAACGCGAGGAACGGCAAGGACGTGCGCTCCAACAACGTGGTGTCCTTCCTGTCGCAGCGCCGCGACCTGGTCGAGGACGCCTACGCCGGCGACATCATCGGCATCCCCAACCACGGCACGCTGCACCTGGGTGATTCGCTCACCACCGGCGAGTCGCTGCAGTTCACCGGCCTGCCGTTCTTCGCGCCGGAGCTGTTCCGCATGGTCGAGGTGGCCGATCCCATGCGCAACAAGCAGCTGCGCGCGGGCCTCGCCCAGCTGGGCGAGGAGGGCGTGATCCAGGTGTTCCGCCCGCTGTCCGGCGGCCCGCTGCTGCTGGGCGCGGTGGGCGCGCTGCAGTTCGAGGTGGTGGCGCACCGCCTGCAGCACGAGTACAGCGCCGACGTGCGCATCCAGGGCACCAAGTACACGATGGCGCGCTGGATCGCGGCCGATGACGCGATGGAGATGAAGCGCTTCATGGAAGCCAACGCCCATCGCGTGGCCTACGACGTGCTGGAGTCGCCCACCTTCCTCGCGGCCTCGCCGGGCGAGCTGGAGGTGGTGCAGGGCCTGTGGCCGGCGATCCGCTTCTACGCGCTGCGCGAGCAGGCCGGCCAGCTGTTCAACGCGCCGCGCGCGGCGGCGTAGTTTTACGCCCCGAGGACGACGGCGCAGGTCAAATGCGCACTGGGCGGCCATCCACCCGCGGCCGGGGCGCACAAGGTTCGATAGCGGACAAAGCGGCCGGCCGGGCCTGCCCCCGGTGCCGCGCGGGTGGTGTACATTTACCGGTGTCTAAGCCAACCTGTACAGCGGACCGCGCCATCCCGTGAACGACGTAACCCGGACCGAGTCGCCGCCCACCGCCAAAGGCGCAGACCGCCGACTTCCGGGCGGGATGTTCGACAGCTTCCCCCTGGCGCTCGCGCTGCTGCATGTCGACGGCGGGGTACGCTTGGTCAACCGCCGCTGCGCCGAGCTCTACCAGGCCGGTTCCCTGGACGGGGGCGCGCGGGGGCTGGTGGCGGCGGGCGCCTACGATGCCTGGCGGCTGATCGAGGTGTGCCTGAGGGACGGGACGCCGGGCCAGACGCGCGCCAAGCTGGACCTGCACGGCGACGTGCTGCTCATGGTGCTGGACGACTCGCTGGATGCACGCACCAGCAGCCGCATCGACGAGTTGCACCGGCGGGTCGCGGAACTGGAACGCGCCAGTTCGACCGATGCGCTGACCGGCGCGTGGAACCGCGCCCACCTGGACCGCGTGACCGAGGCCGAGGCCGCGCGCAGCCGGCGCTTCCGGCAGCCGGTGTCCCTGATCCTGCTGGACATCGACCACTTCAAGAACGTCAACGACACCCTGGGCCACCAGACCGGCGACATGGTGCTGTGCGAGCTGGTCGGCGTGGTCGGCGCGGCCATACGGGGCGGGGACCTGCTGTTCCGCTGGGGCGGGGAGGAGTTCGTCGTGCTCGCCCCGTCAACCGGCTACCGGCAGGGCGAGGTGCTGGCCGAATCGTTGCGCAACAAGGTTGCGGCGCACCCCTTCGCCGGCGGGCCCATGACCGTCAGCATCGGCGTGGCGGAACTGAACGGCGCGGAGTCGACCGTGGCGTGGTTCGCACGTGTCGATGCGGCCCTGTACGCGGCCAAGCGCGGCGGACGCAACCGCGTGGAGGTGGATCGCCACGGCAGCTCGGACGCCTGGGCGGCCGGCGCGGGTTCGCTGCTGCGCCTCGTCTGGCAGGAGGCCTACCAGTCGGGGAACGAACTGGGCGACCGCGAGCACCGCGAGCTGTTCGACCGGACCAACGACGTCATCGATGCCTGGTACCAGCGCGAAGCCGAGCCGGCGAAGTTCGAATCGGCCTTCGACCGGCTGTTGGGCTGCGTCGCGGCCCACTTCGCCGACGAGGAGGCCCTGCTGGCCAGGCTGGGGTGGGACGGACTTGCCGACCATGCGCTTGCCCACCAGCACCTGCTCGAGCGGGCGCGCGAGATGGCCGGCGCGGTGCGCGAGGGCAAGGTCGGCCTGGGCGCCATCCTCGACTATGTCGCCAACGAGGTGGTGATACGCCACCTCGACGTGTACGACAGGAAGTTCTTCCCGCTGGTGGCGAAGGCGGCGCGCGGCTGAACTGCCGCGCCGTTCAGCCGTCCGTGTAGCGAGCGGCTATCTCGCGGAATTCCGCGGCGATCGCGACGAAGGCGTCGGTGATGTCCGGGTCGAAGTGCTTGCCGCGTCCCGCGACGATGATCTCGCTGGCCTGCTCGTGGGTGAAGGCAGGCTTGTAGACGCGCCTGGAGATCAGCGCATCGTAGACGTCGGCCAGCGCCATCAGCCGCGCCGGGATCGGGATCGCGTCCCCGGAGATCCCCAGCGGGTAGCCGCTGCCGTCCCACTTCTCCTGGTGGCCATATGCGATCTGCTTGGCGAACTGAAGGAAGTCCACCTTCATGCCCAGGCGCAACTCGGCCTGCTCGATCGCGTCGCGACCCAGCGTGGTGTGGCCCTTCATCACCTCGAACTCTTCCTCGGTGAGCTTGCCGGGCTTGAGCAGGATGGCGTCGGGGACGCCGACCTTGCCGATGTCGTGCAGCGGCGCCGACTTGAACAGCAGTTCGATGTTCGCGGCGGTGAGGAAGTCGCGGAAGCGCGGATGGTCCCTGAGCCGGTAGGCCAGCGCCTTCACGTAGAACTGCGTGCGGCGGATGTGGTTGCCGGTCTCGTTGTCGCGGGTCTCAGCGAGCGAGGCCATGGTCATGATGGTCACGTCCTGGATCGCCTGGACCTCGTGCGTGCGCTTGGCGACCTCGCGTTCCAGGAAGTCACTCTTGTCGCGCAGGAAGTCGGCGGTGGCCTTGAGCGACAGGTGTGTGGCCACGCGCGCCATCACGATCGGCGGGCTGACCGGTTTTGTGATGTAGTCCACCGCGCCGGTTTCGAAGCCGCGCTGCTCGTCCTCGGTCTCGGACTTCGCAGTGAGGAAGATCACCGGGATGTCGCGCGTCTTCGGGTCGGCCTTGAGCCGGCGGCAGACTTCGTAGCCGTCCATGTCCGGCATCATGATGTCGAGCAGGACCAGGTCGGGCGGCGCGTCGGACGATGCGATCTGCAGGCCCTTGGTGCCGTTGATGGCGACTTTCACGCGGTAGTCGTCCTTCAGCAGGCCGCTCATGAGGGTGAGGTTGTCCGGCGTGTCATCGACCACAAGAACGATCGGCTTCTCGCTGAAATCGAGGGCGTTGTCCATTCGCGGCTGCCTGCTCTTTCAATTTTATCAATTCCTGACATTATGCATGCGCGGTATCGCCATGCGCGCCACAGGCATCTGTATCGCAGATGGCTGCAGTATTGACCGCATGGCTAGGCGGGGCCGATACTCGCGCGCCCGCAGCGCGGGCGGGGCGGCGAGAGTGCCGATGCGTAGTTCTACGCAAATGTCGGAGAGGCACAGGCTTTGACGGCTGAGCAGGACCAGAAGCTGCGGCTCGAGCAGGGGCGGGCCGGCATCGCCGACCCGGTCGAGCGCGCGGGCCAGTTCGCCCGCCTGCGCGAGGCGCTGCAGGCGCGATGGGAACTTGGCCGCGACATCGTACTCGCATGGCGCCCGGTGGCCGGCGGCATCGAACTGTTGCGCGTGCCTTACTACATCCTGGTGGCAGGCGCCGAGGCGCCGGTGCTGCAGGACATGCTCGCGCCGGTGAAGATGGCCGGTGGGGCGCGCATGGCGGACCTCGCTGCGCGCTTCGAGCGCAAGCCCGAACTGATCGCCTTCGACATCATCTCCGCCTGGGACCTCGGGCTGGAGGCGATCGAATCCATGGTGCGCCCCTACGGGCTGACCTATTCGGAGGACCGCGCGGTCGCGCTGTTCGACATAGTCGGGTTCTCGCTGTACTCGCCGCTGGAGCAGATGGCGCAGCTCTCCAGCCTGGCGCACTCCATCAACCAGGCGCACGCAATGCTCTCGCGCCGAAGCGTGAAGGTCCATTTCGCGCGCAGCACGACCGGCGACGGCTACTACATCTGGAACCGCGAAGATACCGTCGAGGCGAACATCAACCTCTACCACCTTGTCCACCTGGTGCTCGCGGACAACGCACTCGCCTCGCGCCATGCGGCGCCCGGACTGCGCGTGGTGCCGCGCCTGCGCACCTGCTTCCACATCGGCGGCCACTACGAGCTGCACCATGCCGAGGCTCTCGCGCCGGGCGCCAGCAGCTACATCGTCGGCGAGGTCACCATCGAGCTGGCGCGCCTGTCGGTGAAGGCCAGGCCCGGACAGATCCTCGTCGGGGATTTCCGCGAGCGGATGCTGGATGCCGCCGGTGGCGACGAGGTGGTGGTCGACACGGTGGGATTCATCCAGCGCGCGGAAGCGTCGCTGGGCCGCCTGCGGGGCATCCGGCTCTCGGACGAGGAGGTACGCCTGATCAAGTGCTACCTCACCGGCAGCAAGAACAGCGAGGGCGGGTTCCACGTGGACAGCTACCGCGTTCCCGACAAGCACGGCAAGTGGCACGTGGCCTACAACGCCAAGGTGAACCTGTATCCGGGCGAGGGACCGCCGATCTTCCTGGGGCTCCAGAAACGCGACCTCGGGGAGTTCCTGGCGGGGCTGGAGTCGGGTTAGCAGGCGTCCGTGCGGGTGGCGGGGTTCTGGCGCCGGATTCGGTGTGGTATCGCGGCAGTTCAAAGGAGAGGGCGAATGGACAATCTGGACACGGTGCGGACCGCAAGCGTCGCACGCCACTACCCGTTGCGCGTGCACCTCGCGTGGGTCATCGTCGGCCTGGTCGTAGTCAGCGGGGCGTTGCTGGGATGGAACGGCTACCGGCAGAGTTCCAGCATCATGCTGGCGGACACGCGCCAGCTGTTCGAGTCCATCGGGCAGGAGGCCACCGCGGAAGTCGGTCGCCTGTACGCCGCCCCGGAGACCCTGGCCGGCGCGCTGTCGTTGCACCGGGTTGCCGGGCTGTCCGCGATGAAGGACAGGCTCGAGAACCTGCCCTTCCTGATGGAGATCCTGCGCGCCACGCCGGCGCTGGCCTCGGTGTACTTCGGCTACGAGAGCGGCGATTTCCTGCTGGTGCGCAACGTCAAGGGCCGGCCGGCCGCGGCCAGGCCGTTCTCGCCCCCGGAGGGCACCGCCTTCGTCGTGCAGATGGTCGAGTCGCGCCCCTCCGGGCCTTCCGGGCGCTACCAGTACTACGGCGACGACGGACGCCTGCTCGAGGACAGGGCCCAGCCCGAGTACCGGTTCGACCCGCGCACCCGCCCCTGGTACAAGCTGGCCCGCGGCAGCGACGAGCAGGTGCGCACGCCGCTGTACGCCTTCTTCTCGACCGGCGAGGTCGGCACCACGCTGGCCCGCGCGGCGCCGGGGCGCAAGGCCGTGGCGGCGGTGGACATCACGCTCGCGGAACTCTCGGCGATGCTCGGCCACCTCGACGTCAGCCCGTCGGCCCAGCGGGTGATGTTCGATGCGCAGGGCACGGTGATGGCCTACCAGGATGCTGCCAAGGTCGTGCTGAAGTCCGGCGAAGGCACCGTGCGCCTGGCGAAGCTGGAGGAACTGGGCTCGCCCGCGGTCACCGAGTTCAGCCGCGACATCCGCAAGGGCAACTTCAGCCTGTCGGTGCAAGGCAGCGAGTGGGTGGGCTACACGGCCGCGCTGCCGATGCGGGGGGAGATGGAGACCTTCATCTCGGTGATGGCGCCGCGCAGCGAACTGTTGACCGAAGCGGCGCGCATACGCACCGAATCCATCTGGCTGACCCTGCTGGTGCTGCTGGCAGCGCTGCCGCTGGCATGGTGGATTTCCCACCGCGTGGCCAGCCCGCTCGCCACGCTGGCGGATGCCGCGCGCGCGGTGCAGCGCTTTGACTTCAGCGACCGGACGCGCGGGACGTCGCGCATTGCCGAGGTCGCGGCGCTGGACGACGCGCTGGCGAGCATGAAGTCCACCATCCGGCGCTTCCTGGACGTGTCCGCGGCGCTGTCGGCTGAGCGCGACATGGACCGCCTGCTCGCGCGCGTGCTGAAGGAGACGCTGGGGATCGCGGGCGCCGAGGCCGGGGAGATCTGGCTGTTGTCGGAGGACGGCAGCGAGTTCGTGCTGGCCGAAACGGCGCTGGCATCGGGCGCGCCGGCCTCGTGGTCGCGCGATGCGCTGAAGGTGGACTCGCCGGAGCGCCCGAGTTTCCTGCGCGCCGCCATGGAGCGCAAGCAGGTCAGCGAGGTGCAGGGTGGCGTGGACGGTTTCGCGGGTCCAGTGGCGCGCGAACTGGGTGCGGCACGGGTGTGGGGTGTTTCCGTGCCGCTGGTGGACCGTGACGGCCGCCTGGTCGGGGTGGTGGTGACCTATGGCTCGGGCGATGGCGCC
>CAIVVS010000231.1 GCA_903909415.1 uncultured Pseudomonadota bacterium
GCGATGGACAAGGTCGGCAAGGAAGGCGTCATCACCGTTGAAGATGGCAAGTCGCTGGAAAGCGAACTGGAAGTCGTCGAAGGCATGCAGTTTGACCGTGGCTACCTGTCGCCCTACTTCATCAACAACCAGGACAAGCAGATCGCCATTCTGGACAACCCCTTCGTGTTGCTGCACGACAAGAAGGTCAGCAACATCCGTGATTTGCTGCCCTTGCTCGAGCAAGTCGCCAAGGCCGGTCGTCCGCTGCTGATCATCGCCGAAGACGTCGATGGCGAAGCGCTGGCGACCCTGGTGGTCAACAACCTGCGTGGCATCCTCAAGACCGTTGCTGTCAAGGCTCCGGGCTTCGGTGACCGTCGCAAGGCCATGCTGGAAGACATCGCCATCCTGACCGGCGGCACCGTGATCGCCGAGGAAGTCGGCCTGACGCTCGAGAAGGCCACCCTGAAGGACATGGGCCAGGCCAAGCGCATCGAGATCGGCAAGGAAGAGACCACCCTGATCGACGGCAGCGGCGACGCGAAAACGATCGAGGCGCGCGTGAAGAACATCCGCGTCCAGATCGACGAAGCCACCTCCGACTACGACAAGGAAAAGCTCCAGGAACGCGTGGCCAAGCTGGCCGGCGGCGTGGCGCTGATCAAGGTCGGCGCGGCGACGGAAGTCGAGATGAAGGAGAAGAAGGCCCGCGTGGAAGACGCGCTGCACGCGACCCGTGCCGCCGTGGAAGAGGGCATCGTGGCCGGTGGCGGCGTTGCGCTGCTGCGCGCCCGTTCCGCGCTGGACAAGCAGAAGGTGGACAACCCCGACCAGGAAGCCGGCGTCAAGATCGTGCGCCGCGCCCTTGAAGAGCCGCTGCGCGCCATCTGCGCCAACGCCGGTGCGGAAGCCTCGGTGGTTGTGAACCGTGTGGTCGAGGGCAAGGGCAGCTTCGGCTTCAATGCCCAGACCGAAGCCTACGGTGACCTGGTGGAGATGGGCGTGGTCGATCCGACCAAGGTGACCCGCACCGCGCTGCAGAACGCCGCTTCGGTGGCCGGCCTGCTGCTGACCACGGACTGCGCCGTGGCCGAGCTGGTGGAAGACAAGAAGGCGCCGTCCGGCGGCCCCGACATGGGCGGCATGGGCGGGATGGGCGGCATGGGCGGCATGGACATGTAATTCGCGCTTCGCGCGAATTACATGCCGTAGGGTCGAACAGAGGGAACCCGAGGTTCCCTCCGTTACCTCCCTCCGCAGTAGTTGCAGCAAGGAAAAGCCCCGCTTCGGCGGGGCTTTTTCGTTGGGGCGCGCGTTGCGCTCCGAGGAAAAGGGCGGGTCCGGAGGAACAGAGGGAACCCGGGGTTCTCTCCGTTACCTCCCCTCCGCAGCGCGGGTGCAGCTAACGCGCTGCGTTGAAAGAGAGTTGAATCAGGCAGCCTTCCGGCAACGAGGTCACGCCGGAGATGCGTTGCGCGGGCCGGGGTGTGTCCTTGAAGCGGGCGTCGAGGACCGGCAACAACCGCACGTGGTCGCGTTCCAGGCGGGCCAGTTGGATGTCCAGCATCAGCAGGGCGTCGAGCTTCAAGCCGGCCTGCGCCAGCAGCTCGGCCACATGGTCCAGCGCCAGCGCGGCCTGCTGCTCAATGCCTTCCGGGATACGGGCGCGGCCTTCGCGGATCGGGAGGATGCCGCACGAATGGAGGATGCCGCCGGCTTCGGTCATCGACGGGGTGCCGTTGCCTGCGCCATGGCGTGTGATCGTGCTCATGGCTGGTACAGCGCTTCGGTGACCATGGTGCGCAGTCGGGATTCGACTTCGCGCTGGCGTGCTTCCGGGGGCAGGTGCTGCGTGTCCAGCAATGACTGCGCGACCTCCCGGCCGAAGCGGTACAACGCGCGTTGCTGTTCCGCGAGCGGCGCATCCCGGGCGCCGGCCTTGACGATCTCGGCGACATAGGTCGGCACCACTGCGTCACCAGCGTAGAGGCGCGGTTGCGCGGGCTGTTGGCCCGCGGCCACAGCGCGTATGCCCTCGCGCAGCTGCCTGCGCAGCATCACCACGCCGGAATCGTGCGCCACCAGGTGCTCGTTACCGTGCAGCGCCACCGGGCGCTGGTGGCCCTGTGCGTCCCAGTCGCCGGGGTTGCGCTGGCGCTCTTCGTAGGGCCGGTCCCCCGTCTGGCCGAAGCCGTCGGTCCTGAACGCGCCGATCAGGTCGCGCCGTCCCTCGTCGTGCGGGTCGATCAGGGTGTTGAAGTGGCGGATGCCGAAGGTAAGGTTGCTCGCGTCGTCCACCGGCACCACCCAGCGCGTGATGCCGGCGCAGAGCGCGAACTTCCCGGCGTCGCCGCGCACGAAGGGCGTGCCGAACTGCGCCATGTTCGGCAGGATCACGTCGTTGGCGCGCACGTAGAGCATGCCGCCCCAGCGGCGCGTGGCCAGCGACAGGAAGCCGACCGGCGTCTCGACGTTGTCCACCACCGGCAGCGCGCCCATCATCTCGGTGAACTGCACCTCGCTGATCAGCGCGTGCACGAAGGGCACGTGCATCGGGTCTGCGCCATTCTCGTGCACCTGCAGCCAGTTGCAGGGGAAATGCAGCTTGTAGGCGCGCATCTCGTTGTCCTGCGGCCAGGTGAAGGCGTCCAGCAGCGGGAAGGGCGGCATCGTTCCCGGCGGCCCCATGTAGGCAAACACCAGTCCGAAGCACTCGATCGCGGGATAGGCGCCGTGCGCGAGCTTCTCCGCGATGCGCACCTCGGCGGGCAGCGCGGGCGTCTCCAGGATCGTGCCGTCCACGTCGTACTTCCAGCCGTGGTAGCAGCAGCGGATGCCGCGCTCGCCGACGATGCCGAATTCCAGCGAGGCCCCGCGGTGGCTGCAGTAGCGGTGCAGCAGGCCGATGCGGCCGGCGCGGTCGCGGAACAGCACCAGGTCCTCGCCCAGGATGCGCAGCGCCACCGGCAACTCGCCGTCGTCTTCCGACAGCGCGACCGGCTGCCAGAAGCGGCGCAGGTATTCGCCGCCCGGCGTGCCGCGCCCGGTGCGGGTCAGCTCACCGTCCTCCTCGGTGGCTGGCGGCTGCGCCCAGCCCTGGTAGCGGCCGGCGGGCAGCGGGGGTGGGGCGGGTTTGCTCGAAGCGGGTGCGTCCTCGGCCATGCGGTACCTCCGTCGGCGTGACGGTTCTACCGCATGCAACAAGCGTGCCGAAGGGTGGCTAGCCTCCGGCCTTCAGATCGCCCCGGCCCTCGGATCGCTTCCGCTTCAGATCGCTCCCGCCTTCAGATTGCTTCCGCTTCAGATCGCCTCGGCGATGGCCTTGCCCAGGTCCGAAGTCTTGGCCTTGCCGCCGATGTCCGGGGTGCGCGGGGCGCCGGATGCGGGGTCGAGCACGGTCTCGATCGCGCGGACGATGGCGTCATGCGCGTCGCGGTGGCCAAGGAACTCGAGCATCAGCGCGCCGGACCAGATCTGTCCGATCGGGTTCGCGACCTGCTTGCCGGCGATGTCCGGCGCCGAACCGTGCACCGGTTCGAACAGCGAAGGGAACAGGCGCTCGGCATTGATGTTGCCCGAGGGCGCGATGCCGATGGTGCCTGTGCAGGCCGGGCCCAGGTCCGACAGGATGTCGCCGAACAGGTTGGAGGCCACCACCACGTCGAACCAGTCCGGGTGCAGCACGAAGTTGGCCGACAGGATGTCGATGTGGTACTTGTCGGTGCGGACGGCGGGGTAGTTCCTGGACATCGCCTCGACGCGCTCGTCCCAGTACGGCATGGTGATGGAGATGCCGTTGGACTTGGTGGCCGAGGTGAGGTGTTTCTTGGGGCGCTTCATCGCGAGCTCGTAGGCGAACTTCAGGATGCGGTCCACGCCCTTCCGGCTGAAGGTGGACTGCTGCATCACCACCTCGCGGTCGGTGCCCTCGAAGGCGCGCCCGCCGATCGAGGAATACTCGCCCTCGGTGTTCTCGCGCACCACGATGAAGTCGATGTCACCGGGCTTCCGGTCGGCCAGCGGCGAGCGGATGCCGGGCATCAGGCGCACCGGGCGCATGTTCACGTACTGGTCGAACTCGCGCCGGAACTTGATCAGGCTGTCCCAGAGCGAGATGTGGTCGGGCACGCGCGCCGGCCAGCCGCAGGCGCCGAAGAACAGGCATTCGTGCCCGCCGATCTGGTCCTTCCAGTCCTTGGGCATCCAGGCGCCGATCTTGTCGTAGTTCTTCCAGCTCCAGTCGAACTCGTCGAAGGCCAGGTCCAGGCTGAACTTGCGCGCGGTGGCGTCCAGCACGCGCAGCGCCTCGGGCATGACTTCCGTGCCGATGCCGTCGCCGGGGATCACCGCGATTCTGTGCTTTGCCATGTCAGTCTTTCACTTTGGGGTGGAAACGGGGGAGGACAGGAAGGGCAGCACCTCGGCGAGCAGCGCCTCGGGGGCTTCCTCGGGAATGTAGTGGCCGCAGGGCAGGGACCGGCCGCGCACGTCATCGGCGACGCGGCGCCATTCGGCGAGCGGGTCGAAGCACTGCTGGATCACGCCCTGCGCGCCCCACAGCACCAGCAGCGGGCAGGCCAGGCGCCGCCCGGCGTCGCGGTCGGCGCGGTCATGCTCCAGGTCGATGGTGGCGGCGGCACGGTAGTCCTCGCACATGCCGTGCACGCAGGCCGGGTCGCGCATGCAGCGCTCGTACTCCGCCATCGCCTCCGGGGCGAAGGGACCGAGCCCGGCGAAGCGGCTGCCCATGAGCTTGCGCAGGTAGAACACCGGGTCGGCGTTGATCAGGGTCTCGGGGAAGGGCGCCGGCTGGATCAGGAAGAACCAGTGCCAGTAGGCGCGCGCGAAGGCCATGCTGGTCTGCTCGTACATCGCCAGCGTGGGCGCGATGTCCAGCAGCGCCATGCGCGTGACCACGTCGGGATGGTCCATGGCCATGCGGTGCGCGACCCGGGCGCCCCGGTCGTGCGCCAGCACCGCGAAGCGCTCGTGCCCCAGCGCGCGCATCAGCGCGACCTGGTCAGCAGCCATGGTGCGCTTCGAGTAGTTCGCATGGCCGGGCTCGCCCGCGGGCTTGGACGAATCGCCGTAGCCGCGCAGGTCGGTGGCCACCACGGTGTAGCGTTCCGCCAGCGCCGGCGCGACGCGGTGCCAGATGGCGTGGGTCTGCGGATGGCCGTGCAGGAGCAGCAGGGCCGGGCCGCTGCCGCCGAAGGCGGCGCGAACGCGTATCCCGTTGGCCTCGACGTCCCGGCGTGTGAATCCGTGCAGCATCCCCGGATTTTCGCAAAAAGCGCGGCCTGTCGCCGGGAAATCGGGCGCCCGCCCCCGGCCGGCTGGCTGCCGCGGGGGCGCTTTGCTACACTGGCCGACGACGGGATTTGCGCGCAGCCCGGCCCAGGCCTGAAGGACATGCGCGCGGTTCGTTTCGCCGTGACTCGCCGGCCCACGCAGGCCGGGGGCATGTGCGCCTGGAGGGGGAATCATGCGCATCCTGATCGCCGAGGACGACGCCTTGCTGGCCGACGGGCTCACGGGCAGCCTGCGCCACGCCGGATACGCCGTCGATTGCGTCAAGACCGGGGCCGAGGCGGACACGGCGCTCGCCACCAGCGAATTCGACCTGCTCATCCTGGACATCGGCCTGCCGCGCATGAGCGGACTGGAGGTGCTCAAGCGCCTGCGCAGCCGTGGCTCCAGCCTGCCGGTGCTGATCGTCACGGCGCTGGTGGGCGTGAACGACCGCGTGCGCGGGCTGGACCTGGGCGCGGACGACTACCTCGCCAAGCCCTTCGCGCTGGAGGAACTCGAGGCGCGGGTGCGCGCGCTCACCCGGCGCGGCGGCGCCGGCGCGGGCGGCATCGTGCGCCATGGCGCGCTGACCTACGACCAGCCGGGTCGCGTCGCCCACCTGAACGGCGAGATGCTGGACCTGTCGCCGCGCGAGCTGTCGCTTCTGGAGATCCTGCTGCAGCGGACCGGGCGCATGGTCAGCAAGGAGCAGCTGGTGGACCACCTGTGCGAGTGGGGCGAGGAGGTCAGCAGCAACGCGATCGAGGTGTACGTGCACCGCCTGCGCCGCAAGCTCGAGCCGGGCGGCGTGCGCATCGTCACCGTGCGCGGCCTGGGCTACTGCATCGAGAAGGCCAGGCAGGTCGCCGCCTAGGGCCCGGGCCCTGCCGAGGCCGAGCGCCATGCCGTTTCCGCATTCACCCGTCGAGAAGCACCATCGCCAGCCCTCGCTGTTCGGCGAGGTGCTCGACTGGATGCTGGCGCCCATGCTGATCATCTGGCCGATCAGCATGGCGCTGGAGTATTCGCTGGCTGCCGGCGCGGCCAATGCGGCCTACGACCGCGAGTTGCGCGACTCGGCGCAGGTGGTGGCGCGCTACCTGCGCAACGACGAAGGCCTGCTGACGCTGGACATCCGCGATGCCGGTCGCCAGATACTGATGGCGGGCAACATGGCCGAGAAGGTGTTCCAGGTGCGCGACCGCGCCAACGAGGTCGTGGACGGCGACCGCGAGCTGCCTGCCGCCGAGTTCACGCCCGACATGGAGCCGCGCAAGGTCTACTTCCGCGACGATTACCTGCGCAACCGCGAGGTCCGGGTGGCCTACGTGTTCGCGCAGGTCGAGGGCCTGCCGGGCGCCGCGCTGGTCCAGGTGGCGGAATCCCCGGAGAAGCGCGTCTGGCTGGCCAGCAGCATCATCGGTGGCGTGCTGGCGGCGCAGTTCGTGATCCTGCCGCTGGCGATGATGCTGGTCTGGTTCGGCCTGACCAAGGGCATCGCGCCGCTGAACGAGCTGGCCGATGCGGTGCGCCGACGGCGCCGCAACGACCTGTCGCCCATCGACGTGCGCGAGGCGCCGGAGGAAGTGCGCCCCTTCGTCAGCGCCATGAACGAGCTGGTGCGCCGCCTGGAGCAGAGCCTGCTCGCGCAGGAGCGCTTCGTGGCCGATGCCGCGCACCAGATGCGCACGCCGCTCGCGGGCCTGCGCACCCAGGCCGAGTTCGCGCTGCGCCAGCGCGACCCGGCGGGCATCGAGCATGCGATGCGCCAGATCGCCACCGGCGCGGAGCACGCGACGCGCGTGGTCAACCAGCTGCTGGCGCTGGCGCGCGCCGACATAGACGCCGTGCCCGCGATGGAACGGCAGGACATGGTGGTGCTGGCGCGCGAGGCGGTCGGCGAGTGGGCGATGCGCGCGCTGGAGCGGTCCATCGACGTCGGCTACGAGCCCGGCGACATCCAGGCCGGCGGCGCGCTGGTCGACGGCAACGCCGACCTGCTGCACGAGATGCTGTCCAACCTGGTGGACAACGCGATCCGCTACACGCCGGCCAACGGCCGCGTCACGGTGCGGGTTCACGCGGCGGGCGAGCGGGTGACGCTGGAGGTCGAGGACAACGGCATCGGCATCGCGCCGTCGGACCGCGCCATGGTGTTCGAACGCTTCTACAGGGTGCTCGGCACCGGCGCCGAGGGCTCGGGGCTGGGCCTGGCCATCGTGCGCGGCATCGCCGAATCGCACGGCGGCGAGGTGTCGATCGGGGACAATCCGGCCGAGCACGGCACGCTGGTGCGGGTCGTGCTGCCGCGCCGCCGCGCCGCGGTGCTTCCGTTGCGCGCTGCCGGTTGAGCGCGTATCCGGGCGCCCGGGCCGGGGCGCTGGCGCGGACCTGGTCATTCGTCGCGGGCCCCGGCCGGGCCTGGGCCGCGCTCGGGGCATCCGAGGCCACGCCCGGCGCCTGCGCGCGCCACCTGGCCGTCCTGTGCCTGCTGCCCGCCGCAGGCTGGGTGCTGGGTCTGCTGCTCTATCCACGCGAGGGCGCGCCGGTGATGCGCGGCCCGGCTGACGCCGCGGCGCTGGGCGCGCTCACCTGGGTGCTGTGCCTCGTGCAGGCCGGACTGCTCGCGTTCGCGTGGTGCCTGGTGGCGCCGCTCTACGGCGTGGCGCGCGACGCGCGGCGCCTGTTCGCGGTCGCCGCCTACGGCAGCACGCCGCTGCTGGTCGGCGGCCTGCTGCTGGCGTGGCCACCGCTGGTACCGGCGCTGCTGCTCGCCCTGCTGCATGCCTGCGTCGCCTGGCGCGAGGGCCTGCGCGTGCATGCCGGCCTGCGCGGCGGCGACGCCACCGAGGCAGTGGCCATGGGCGGCGTGCTGGTCGCGGTGCTGTCGAGCGTGGGCGGCGCGGCCATGGAATGGTTGGAAAATGTAATAAAAACAGCCACCTGAAACTTTTCAGTGCGTTTTCCCTGCTGCGCTGCGGCATCGATACGTAAGAACCAAGTAAGTTTGCGAGCCTAGATTACCGGCACGTTGGCGGCGCGTGGCATGCGCGCGCCGATCCGATTCGACGCCCAGGACAAATACAAGGAGGAGCGCGACATGGCTGCTGAGATGACCGATAGGCACCGGGAGTACTGGCGAAAGAACGTGACCATGACCATGATCCTGCTCGCCATCTGGGCGATCGTGACCTACGTCGTGGGCTACCTCGCCCGAGACCTGTCATTCAATTTCTTCGGCTGGCCGTTCGCCTTCTACATGGGCGCGCAGGGCTCGCTGATCATCTACGTCGCAATCATCTGGTACTACGCCCGTTACATGAACAAGCTGGACCAGGAATACGGCGTCGCGGAAAGCGAGGAGGAATAAGCATGGCTACCGCACAACAGTCGCAAAAAGAGTTCTACGCGATGCTCAAGCGGGTGTATGGCTTCTACACCGGCGGCTTCCTCGCGTTCGTGATCCTGCTGGGCATCCTCGAGCAGATGGGGGTGACCAAGCAGTGGATCGGCTACCTGTTCCTGCTCGCCACCGTCGCCCTGTACGCGGGCATCGGCGTGATGAGCCGCACCGCGGACATCGCCGAGTACTACGTGGCGGGGCGGCGCGTGCCGGCGATGTTCAACGGCATGGCCACCGGCGCGGACTGGATGAGCGCGGCCTCGTTCATCGGCATGGCGGGCACGCTCTACCTGACCGGCTACGGCGGCCTGGCCTTCATCATGGGCTGGACCGGCGGCTACTGCCTGGTGGCGCTGTTCCTCGCGCCCTACCTGCGCAAGTTCGGCCAGTTCACGATCCCGGACTTCCTGGGCGCGCGCTACGGCGGCCACATCCCGCGCTTCGTCGGCATCCTGTGCGCCATCCTGTGCTCCTTCACCTACGTGGTGGCGCAGATCTACGGCGTGGGACTGATCACCACGCGCCTGACGGGCATCGCCTTCGAGCTGGGGATTTTCCTGGGCCTGGGCGGCATCCTGGTGTGTTCCTTCCTCGGCGGCATGCGCGCGGTGACTTGGACCCAGGTGGCCCAGTACATCGTGCTGATCGTGGCCTACCTGATCCCGGTGGTGTGGCTGTCCATGAAGCACACCAGCTTCCCGATCCCGCACGTGGTCTACGGCAAGGTGCTGGAGAAGGTGACCGAGCGCGAGAAGCAGCTGCGCGAGGATCCGAAGGAGCTCGAGGTCCGCAAGATCTTCAAGGACCGGGCCGATTCGGCCACCGCCCTGCTCAAGGGCCTGCCGCAGTCCTACACGGACGAGAAGGCGAAGGTGACCAAGGCGCTGGACGATGCCAAGGCCGCCAACGCCCCGGCTGACGCGATCAAGCCGCTGCAGGACGCGGTGGACCGCTTCCCCAAGAGCGCGGACGAGGCCAAGGGCGCCTGGACGCGCCAGGCCGGACAGGCGGCGCGCGCCAATGCGCCGCTTGCCCACGGCGAGGCGTTCCCCGGCGCGACCGAGAAGGCCCGCGACGTGGCGCGCAAGAACTTCCTCGCGCTGGTGTTCTGCCTGATGGTCGGGACCGCGGCCCTGCCGCACATCCTGATGCGCTACTACACCACGCCCTCGGTGAAGCAGGCGCGCGAGTCGGTGACCTGGTCGCTGTTCTTCATCTTCCTGCTGTACTTCACGGCGCCCGCGCTGGCCGTGCTGGTGAAGTTCGACGTCTACACGCTCCTTGTGGGCTCGAAGTTCGCCGAGTTGCCGGCCTGGGTGGCGGCATGGTCGAAGGTCGATCCGACGCTGCTGTCGGTGATCGACGTCAACCGTGACGGCCTGGTGCAGCTGGCGGAGATCGCCATCGGCGGGGACATCGTGGTGCTGGCCACCCCGGAGATCGCGGGCCTGCCCTACGTGATCTCGGGCCTGGTGGCTGCCGGCGGCCTGGCTGCGGCGCTGTCCACCGCGGACGGCCTGCTGCTGACCATCGCCAACGCGCTGTCGCACGACCTCTACTACAAGATGATCGACCCGAATGCCTCGACCCAGAGGCGCGTGACGGTGTCGAAGATCCTGTTGCTGGTGGTGGCGCTGGCGGCGGCCTACGTGGCGGCGCAGAAGCCGGCTGACATCCTGTTCCTGGTGTCGGCGGCCTTCTCCTTCGCGGCGGCGGCCTTCTTCCCGGCGCTGGTGCTCGGTATCTTCTGGAAGCGGGCCAACATGTGGGGCGCGACGCTGGGCATGCTCGCCGGCATCTCGGTGACGTTCTACTACATGACCCAGACCCAGCCCTGGCTGCGCAGCGTGTTCGGCGTGACCTCGCCTATCGCCGACAACATCTGGTGGGACATCCTGCCGATCTCGGCCGGCGTGTTCGGCGTGCCGCTCGGGTTCCTGGTGATCATCGTGGTGTCCCTGGTCACCCCGGCCCCGAGCCGGGAGATCCAGGAGCTGGTCGAACACGTGCGCTACCCGCAGCTCAAGGGCGGGATGTCCACGCAGACGTAATCAGGCAGGGCCCCGGGCGGCATGACCGCCCGGGGTGTCGGGCAAGCGACCCGCCGCGAGGCGGGTTTTTTTTGCCCGCCGCCCGGACGGTGCGGTGGATAGAATGGATGGGGCATGGACGCACACACGCAGCTGGTGGTCATCGTCGTGGTCAAGGCCTTCGCGGAGCTCGCCGGCCTGTTCCTGCTCGGCCAGGGCCTGCTGTACCTGCTCGCCGGGCGCAAGCGCGACGCCAACAATTTCTACCAGCTGTTCCGCGTCCTGACCCGGCCGGTGCTGGGCTTCACGCGCATGATCACGCCGCGCGTCGTGGCCGACCAGCACATCCCCTACGCGGCGATGATGCTGGTGGTGTGGGTATGGCTGGGCTGCGTCTATGCCAAGGCCAGCCTCTGTGCGGAGGCCGGGCTGGACTGCTTTCCCCGCGGCGAGGCCGCCGCCGCACTGGGCTACCTGGTCGGCTGAGGCGTTCCGTGGCCGCGCACCGCCGCAGCGACGCCGGACCTGCCATGCGGTCATCCGGGTCGTGCGCACCCGGTGCGGGCCACCCCGGTACGCGAAACCTCAGTCCGCGCGCGCGATGCCCAATTCGAGCCGCAGTTGCTCGGCCGCCTTCGGATCGAAGGAGTTCACCCGCTCGTATTCCTCGCGCGCCTCGTCGGCGCGGCCGAGCTTGTGCAGGGCGAGCGCGAGGTGGTGTCCGGCATGCGGGTTGAAATACTGCAGCTTGGCCGCCTGGCGCAGCGCGTCGACCGCCTGCTCCAGCCGGCCCACGTCCGCCAGGCACAGGCCCAGGCCGTACCAGGCGCGGTCGTTGGTCGGCGTGTCGGTGACGGTGCGCTGGAACTCGGTGATCGCCGCGTCGTGGCGTCCCATCTGGTGCAGCACGAAGGCGAGGTTGAAGCGCGTCACCGCGTCTGCGGGCGCGATGACCAGCGCCTGCGTGAAGGCCGCGATCGCGTCCTCGGGCCTGCCCTGCTGCGCCTCGAGGAAGCCGATGCTGCGCCAGGGCGCCGGGTTGCCCGGGTCGGCGGCGATGGCTTCGCGGTAGGCGGCGATCGCCTGGCGGTTGCGCTTGAAGAACGCGTTCACCTGGGCGAGGCCGTAGAGCAGCGTGGAGCGCAAGCGGTTGGCCATCTCGTTTCCGTTTCGGGGGACGCCGCATTGTCGCTCACCCGGGGCCGCCGATGAAGGCCGCCGAGGCGGTGCTAGGGGAGCTGCGGCTGCACGCCCCCTTCGACCGCATGGAGGGCGGCGCGCTGGCCTGGCTTGCGCCGCGCCTGAGGCTCGCCTATTTCGCGCCCGGCCAGGAAGTGCTCGGGCCCGCGGGCGGCATCGCTCGGCTGCTGTATGTCGTCCAGTCGGGACTGGCGCGCGGGGAGCTCGATCCTTCCGCCGGCCCGCCCGACGTCGTGGAGTACGGCCGCGGCGAGTGCTTTCCGCTGGCGGCCGTGACGGGGGCGCGCGCGCCGCGGCACCGCTATGTCGCCGCTGGCGACCTGTTCTGCTGGGAGATGGACGCGGCGGACGTCGTCACGCTCGGCGAGCGCAGCGCGGTGTTCCGCGGCTTCTGCGCCAACCGCCTCGGTGTGCTGCTCCAGCAGGCTTACCGCCAGCTCCAGTCCGCGTCGGCCGCGCCCGAGCAGTCCGGCGTCGTGTTGCTGGCCGGCATCGCGCGGCGCGATCCGGTGTGCTGCAAGCCCGGGGACAGCGCGCTCGCCGCGCTGCAGGCCATGCAGCGCGGCAAGGTCGGCTCCATCGTGGTGGTGGATGCCGACAGGCGGCCGCAGGGGATCTTCACCGAGCGCGACCTGTTGCGCCATGTCGTGTCCGGCGCGTTCGATGCGGCGCTGCCGGTGTCGCGCTACATGTCCGCGCCGGTGCGCACGCTGCCGGCGACGGCCTCGGCCGCCGACGCGGCGGCGTTGATGGCCTCGGGAGGCTTCCGGCACGTGGTGGTCGAGGAGGCCGGGCGGCTCGCGGGCGTGGTGTCCGAGCGCGACCTGTTCGCCCTGCAGCGCACCAGCATGCGCGACGTGATCCACGCGATCGAGGTGGCGCCGGGGGTCGATGCGCTCGCGCTCGCTGCCGCCGACATCCGCCGGCTTGCCCTCAACCTGGTGGCGCAGGGCGTGGGCGCCGAGCAGCTCGCCGGGCTGGTCGCCTCGCTCAACGACCGCCTCGGCTGCCGGCTGATCGGGTTGCGCAGCAGCGCGCACGGGCTGGACCCCGCATCGTTCTGCTGGGTGGCGCTGGGCAGCGAGGGACGGCTGGAGCAGACCCTGGCCACCGACCAGGACAACGCGATCATTTTCAGGTCGGGCGGCCAGGCCGGCGCGCGCGACGCGCTGCGCGCGCGCCTGCTCGCGTTCGCGCGCGAGGTGAACGCGGACCTCGATGCCTGCGGCTTCCCGCTGTGCCGCGGCGGCATCATGGCGTCCAATCCGGAGTGGTGCATGGACGAGGCGGAGTGGCGCGAGCGCTTCGCGTCGTGGATCCGCGATCCGCTGCCGCAGGCGGTGCTGAACGCGACCATCTTCTTCGACCTGCGCGGCCTGTGGGGTGAGGCGGCGCTGGCCGACGGGCTGCGCCAGTGGCTCGCGCTGGAGGTCAAGGACAACCAGCGCTTCCTGCGCGCGATGGCGGCGGGCGCGCTGGAATCCCGTCCGCCGCTCGGGTTGATCGCCGATTTCGTGACCAGCGACGGTGAGGGCGCGCCGCACAGCATCGACCTCAAGGCGCAGGGTACGCGCGCGTTCGTGGATGCGGCGCGCATCCTCGCGCTGGCCGCCGGCGTGGCCGAGACCAATACCGCGAAGCGCTTGCGCATGGCGGGCGCCGCGCTGCGCGTGCCGGAGGCGGAGACCGATGCGATGGTGGAGGCGCTGCACTACATCCTGTCGCTGCGGTTGCGCCGCCAGGGCGAACTGGCCGGCGGTGCGGGCGTGGCCGGCTCGCCCAACCGCATCGATCCCGACAGCCTCAACGAGCTGGAGCGACGCGTGCTGAAGGAGTCCTTCCGCCAGGCGCGCCGCCTGCAGAGCCGCATCGCCATGGACTTCGGCCTTTGATCCGGGCCAAGCGCGGGATTCCCGCATGGGCTTGAGCGTGGCCGGCGTGCGTGACTGGCTGCGCGCGCTGGCCGGGCAGGGCGCGCCGGCCGACGCCGAGCTCAGGCGCCGCCTCGGCGAATGGTTGGTACTGGATGAGGAACCCGCGGCCGGCCTCGACGCGCGCATCGTCGTGGTCGACGTCGAATCCAGCGGCCTCGACGTGCGCAGCGATTCGCTGATCGCGATCGGCGCGGTCGCCGTGCGCGGCGGCAGGATGCTCGCGGGCGAGGCATTCCACGTCGTGCTGCGCCAGCCCACGGCCAGCGCCACGGACAACATCCTGATCCACCGCATAGGCGCGGGCGCGCAGGCCGGCGGCGAGGACCCGGCCTCGGCGCTGCTGGACTTCCTCGAGTTCGCGGGCAAGGCGCCGCTGGCCGGCTACCACACCGCGTTCGACCAGGCGATGATCGAGCGCGCGGCGCGCCTGCACCTGGGGCGCGCGACGCGGCACGCCTGGCTGGACCTTGCCTGGCTGTGCCCGGCCCTGGAGCCCGAGCGGGCGCGTGCATGCCGCAGCCTGGACCAGTGGACCGAAGCGCATGGCATCACCAACCTGCAGCGCCACGATGCTCTGGCTGACGCCATGGCGACTGCGCAACTTCTGCAGGTGATGCTGTCGAGGGCGCGAACCGCTGGAATGCGCGATGTCGCCGCACTTGCCGAGGCGGCTCGGTCAGCCGAGTGGTTGTCCCGGCAGGGACGCTAGCAGGCGGTGGGCCCAGCTTGAGGGAGGTGCGGGCTATCCTGTATAATCAAAGGCTTCCTTGGGATGTCGCGTTGCCCTGGGAAGATGTTGCCGGCAATCCGCACGGGTTGCCTTCGGGAAGGCCAAGTAGCTCAGTCGGTAGAGCAGCGGATTGAAAATCCGTGTGTCGGTGGTTCGATTCCGCCCTTGGCCACCA
>CAIVVS010000232.1 GCA_903909415.1 uncultured Pseudomonadota bacterium
CGCCTCGCGGCCCTGGAGCAGGCCGGCATCGCGCTCTGGGACGTGCTCGCCGCCTGCGAGCGCCCGGGCAGCCTGGACGCGGCCATCGTGCCGGACAGCGTGGTGCCCAACGACATCGGTGCCCTGCTCGCGCGCCATCGCGGCATCGCCTTGATCGCCTTCAACGGCGCACCCGCCGAGGCCCTGTTCCGCCGGCACATCGTGCTGCCGGAGCGCCTTGCCGCGCGCGTGCGCCTGCAGCGCCTGCCCTCGACCAGCCCGGCGAACGCCGCCTGGTCCCCTGCGCGCAAGCTGGCCGCGTGGCGCGCGGCGCTGGCATCTGGCGGCGCCGGCAGCCGGGCCGCATCGCCGCGCTAGCGCGGCTCCTTCGTCGCCTTGAGCGCGTTCAGCGGGTCGGAATCAAACAGCTCGCGCAGGGTATCGGACGCCTCCTTCGCGGTCTGCATCAGCTGCTTCTCGTCGTGGTGCACGGCGTACTGCGCCTCCAGCATCTGCTCGTCGTGCTCGCGCAGGATGCCCACCGCGCGCTCGGCCACGCTCACCCCCAGCCCCATGCGCAGCAGCGCCAGGCGCGACATGTCCACGCTGGCCGGGAAGGTCTCGCGGAAGATGTCGCGTATGCCCAGGTCGCGCAGCCGGAACACGTGCACCCGGTTGCGCGCGCGCGCGATGATCGGCAGGTTGGGGAAATGCTTGCGCACGACCGCGGCGGTCTTGACCGAGGACTCGACGTCGTCGATGGCGAGGATGAACAGCTTCGCCTCGCCGGCGCGCGCGGCGTGCAGCAGGTCCAGGCGCGAGGCGTCCCCGTAGAACACCTTGCTGCCGAAGCGGCGCACGAAGTCCACCTGCTGGTAGTTGGCCTCCAGCGCGGTGAACGGCACGCCCGCCATGCGCAGCGTGCGCGACACGATCTGGCCGACGCGGCCGTAGCCGGCGATGATCACCGGGTTGGCGCCCCCGTCGATGGCGTCGAACTCGGGCTCCGCTTCCTTCTCGAACCAGTGCGCGACCCAGCGGTCGTGCAGCTCGAACATCAGCGGCGCGAGCAGCATGGACAGGGTCACGGCCATCACCAGCAGCTGCGTGGTGGGGGTGTCGAAGATGCCCACCGCCGCGGCGGCGGCAAACAGCACGAAGGCGAACTCGCCGCCCTGGGCGAGCGCCACCGCGAGCCGCCGCGCCGGGTCGCCCGGCGCGCCCGCCACCCGGCCTATCGCGAGCAGCACGGCCAGCTTCACCAGCATCAGCCCGACCGCCAGGCCCAGCACCGCGAACGGCCGCTGCACCAGCAGGTCGAGGTTGGCGCTCATGCCCACCGCGATGAAGAACAGCCCGAGCAGCAGGCCCTTGAACGGCTCGATGTCGGCTTCCAGCTCATGGCGGAACTCGGAGTCCGCGAGCAGCACGCCGGCGAGGAACGCGCCCAGCGACATGGACAGGCCGATGCGCTCCATCAACAGCGCCGTGCCCACCACCAGCAGCAGCGCCGCAGCGGTGAACATCTCGCGCCCGCCGTAGTTGGCGATGCCCTTGAGCGCGGGCCGCACCACCAGCCGGCTCGCGACCACCACCGCGAGGATCACGCCCAGGCCCTTGGCCGCGGCCGCGAGGCCCACGCCCTCCTGCCCGGCCCCGCCCAGCAGCGGCAGCAACGCCAGCATGGGAATCACCGCGAGGTCCTGGAACAGCAGCACCGCGAAGGACTCGCGCCCGTGGCGCGCGGCGAGCTGGCCGCGCTCGGCCAGCGACGAGAGCACCAGCGCGGTGGAGGACATCGCCAGCCCGAACGCGGCGACCAGCGCTGCCTGCCACGACAGCCCGAACGCCAGGCCCAGCGCGCCCAGCGCGAGCGTGGTGGCGACGACCTGCGCCCCGCCCAGGCCGAACACCGGCCGGCGCAGCAGCCACAGGCGCCTGGGGTCGAGCTCCAGCCCGACCAGGAACAGCAGCAGCACCACGCCGAACTCCGCGAAGTGCAGGGTGGACTGCACCTCGCCGATCAGCCCCAGCCCCCAGGGGCCGATCAGCATGCCGGCGGCGAGGTAGCCCAGCACCGCGCCCAGCTTCAGGCGGCGGAACAAGGGCACCAGCAGCACGGCGGTGAGCAGGAAGATCGCGGCTTGTTCCAGCAGGTGCATGGGCGGCTCCAAGGCAAGGCTAGGTGCCGCCTATCCGGCACCGTCAATCCCGCGAAAGCGGCATCCGGCGCCGCGCATGTTTCAGGCAAACGCCGCTGGGCTCCCGCTTTCGCGGGAGCGACAACACGGAGCCGCCGTCATTCCTGCGCATGGTCGAACAGGCGCGGAAATCCAGTGTCGTTCAGCAGTTCAATGCGGGCAAGGACGCCTACTTCTTCAGCAGGCTGCGCAGCATCCAGGCGTTCTTCTCGTGCACCTGCAGGCGCTGGGTCAGCAGGTCCAGCGTGGGCTGGTCGTTGGCCTTGTCGGCCACCGGCAGCACCGAGCGCGCCGTGCGCGCCAGCGCTTCCTGGCCGTCGATCAGCAGCTGCACCATCTTCTCCGCCTTGGGCTGGCCGGCGGTTTCCTTGATGCTGGCGAGCTTGGCGTACTCGGCATAGGTGCCGGGCGCGTAGTGGCCGAGCGAGCGGATGCGCTCGGCGACCAGGTCGATCGAGTTCCACATCTCGGTGTACTGCGTCATGAACAGCACGTGCAGGGTCTGGAACATCGGGCCTTCCACGTTCCAGTGGAAGTTGTGCGTCTTGAGGTAGAGCACGTAGGTGTCGGCCAGCAGGCGCGACAGCCCGTGGGCGATGGCGTTGCGGTCCTTGTTGCTGATCCCGGTGTCCATGCTGCGGTCTCCCGTCGGTTCGTTGGTGGCCGCACGAGTTTAATGGACACGAAGCGGCGCGGGCCCGGGAGATAAGCCGCCCGGGCCCGCGCGCAACCGGTAGCGGATTCCTACTGGTTCAGCAGGGGAATGCCCTTGTAGTCCGGCCCCTTCGGGATGGAGGCAAGGTAGCCGTGCAGCGCCGCCATGTCCGCCTTGGACAGGATGCGCTCGGTGTAGGGCGGCATCGGCCCGCGCGAGTTGCGCACGAAGGCCTCGTAGAACGCCAGCGGTTTGGTATCGGGCGCCAGCGCCGGGCCGGTGACCCCGCCCTGGCCCTGGTAGCCGTGGCACTGCCAGCAGCCGTTCTTGACGTAGGCCTCTCTGCCGCGGTCCGCGGACTGGGCCGTTGCGGGAACGGCAGCCAGCAGGCAGAGGCCGGCGATCGCGCCGCCGGCCAGGCGGCGCAGGATGGTGGTGTTGGTGGTCATCTGGTTCTCCCGTTCAGCGCGGCTGGGTCCACACGTTCAACAGCGCGGGCTGGCCGGACTTCACCACCGCGATCGCCTCCTTCAGCGCCGGCGCGAGCTGCGCCGGGTCCTTGATCGGTCCCTTGGCCCACCAGCCCATGGACTCGGCAAGCTTGTGGTACTCGATGTCCGGGCGCTCGATGGTCGTGCCCACCGGCCCCATGTCGCCCTCGGTGCGGCTGGGGCGGTCGCGGAAGCTCGCCAGGCGCTGGATGTGCATCACCTCCTGGTGGTAGGCGCGGTTGTTGTGCATGACCGCCAGCAGCGGGATCTTGTGCTTGGCGGCGGTCCAGAGCACGCCCGGGGCGTACATCAGGTCGCCGTCGGACTGGATGCTCACCGAGAAGCGGCCCAGGTCGCGGTTGGCCAGCGCCGCGCCCACCGAGGCCGGCGCCCCGTAGCCCACGCCGTAGCCGCCGGAGCGGCCCAGCCAGTGGTGGTGCTTGTCCATCGCCCACAGGCGCCGCGGCCAGTTGCTGACGTTGCCTTCCGACGCCACCAGCGACCAGTCCAGGCCCTTGATCTGCGCCCAGGTCTCCATGCACAGGCGCGCGGTGCTGATCGGGCTCGCGTCCCAGGCCAGCGCCGCCGCCTCGCGGGTGCGGATGCGGCCGTCCGCATAGGCCTTCCTCGCGGCTTCGCCGCGCTTGGCGATCGCGTCCTTCCTCGAGGCCGGCAGCGCCTGGCGCACCGCCTCGATCAGCGCCGGCAGCGTGGCCTCGGCGTCGGCGGCCATCTGCACGTCCACCACCTGGAAGCGCTGGAAGTCCTGGTAGTTGGCCTTGGTGTTCAGGTCCACCGAGCTGATGCTGATCAGCTTGGCACCCTGGCGCATGCGCGGGTTGTTCACCCCGATGCCGTGCTCGCCGTTGTCGGTGAACTGGTTCACCACCGCCCAGAAGTCCGACAACTCCATGCCGATGATCACGTCGGCGTTGGCCGTGACCCCGGGCGGGCTGCTGAGGTAGTGGGTGTTCGGGAAGTTCATGCGCCCGCCCTGGTCCACCACGCGCGCCTGCAGCAGCTCGGCAAGCGTCACCAACAGCGGCACACCGGCCGGGGTGCGCGCGGCGCGGTCCACCACGATCACCGGGTTCTCGGCGTTGGCGAGCAGGCGCGCGGCTTCCTTCACCGCGCCGGAATCGCCCTGCGGCGGGGAGGTCGGCACCATGCGCGGGATGTAGAGCTCCTGGCCGCCGTGCGACTTGCGCATCGGCTCCTGCTGCAGGCCCGCGTCCAGCGAGATCGCCACCGGGCCGTAGGGTGGGGTCATCGCGATCTTGTAGGCGCGCACCATGGACTGCGCGAAGTGCTGCAGCGTGACCGGCGTGTCGTCCCACTTGGTGTAGTCGCGCACGATCGCGTTGATGTCCTGCGCCGAGTGGAAGGTCGGCACGCCCGGCGGGCGGCTGGCCGCGTCCAGGTCGTTGCCGCCGATCACGATCATCGGCACGCGGTCGCACCAGGCGTTGTAGACCGCCATGGTCGCGTGCTGCAGGCCCACGGTGCCGTGGCACAGCGTGATCAGCGGCTTGCCGGCGATCTTGAAGTAGCCGTGCGCCATCGCGGCGGCGGACTCCTCGTGCATGCAGCTGATGTACTCCGGCATCTTGTTGTCGCCGTAGTTGATCAGGGACTCGTGCAGCGCGCGGAAGCTCGACGCGCAGTTGGTCGGCGCGTACTTGATGTCCAGCGTCTTGAGCACGTCCACCATGAAGTCCGAGCCGGGCTTGCCGCCTACGCGCGAGGTGATCTCCGGCGGCGTGCCGGCCTCGGCCGCCGCGGTGCGCGCCGAGGGCGGCAGCGCGGACGGCGCGCGCGCGGCGGGCCTGGCCTC
>CAIVVS010000233.1 GCA_903909415.1 uncultured Pseudomonadota bacterium
ATCCAGCTCGACGCGGTGGCGCTGGCCGTAGTCAACGGACAAGGCATGGCAGGCAAAGCCCTCGCTGCGCGCGATCGCGAGCACGGTGGCCGAATCCAGCCCGCCGGACAGCAGCACGACGGCGCGCACGGCATCCGGCTCTTGCTTCACGGTCGGCTCCTCGGATCCGGGAGCGCCGGATCACCGGCGCAGGCGCTGTCGCGCCGGCTCGGCTGCCTGGCTGGAAGGGTACTTGGTGACGATCAGCTGCAGCGTGGCGCGCGCGCCCTTGACGTCGCCCAGTTCGGCCTGCGAGCTGGCGATGTTCAGCAGCGCGTCCGGCGCCTTGTCGCTCTCCGGCCAGCTGGCGAGCACCTTCTGCTGGGCGGTGATCGCGCCCTTGTAGTCGCGCAGCGCGTAGTACGCGTTGCCTATCCAGTACTGCGCCGAGGGCAGCAGCTTGCTCGCGGTGAACGTGGACATGAAACCCTGGAAGCCGGTGACCGCGAGCTGGTAGTTGCCGAGCTTGAACTGGTTGAGCGCCGCCTCGTAGGCTTCCTTCTCCTTGGCCGCCTCGCGCTCCGGCGCGGTGACCTTCTCCACCAGCTGGGCCTGGGCCTGCTCCATCTTGCGAAGGCGCGTGTCCAGGTCCACGTACAGGTCGCGCTGGCGCCGCTCCAGCTGCTCGACCTGGTTGCCCAGCACCTCGACCTGGCCGCGCAGCTTCGCCAGGTCGCCGCGCAGCGCCTCGATCAGCTTGGTCAGCTCGATCGAGCGGTCGGTGACTGAACCCTCGATGCGTCCCAGCCGGTCGTCGATCGCCTTGTTCTGCGCCTCGACCTGCTGGCGCAGGTCGGCGATGTTCTTGCGCGCGACGTTGTCGTCGAACAGGCCCTGCGCCTGCGCGGCGCCGGCAACGAGCGCCAGCGAGGCGACCAGCAGGGTACGGGACGAAAGGAAGGGATTCATGCGCGGGCCGCGTCCGAAGGAGGGGGGAGGACGATCAGAATTCCCCGCCGTACAGGATGTCGCTGCGGCGGTTCTGGGCATAGCAGGGCTCGGTGCGCTCCTCGCAGCGCGGCTTCTCCTCGCCCAGGCTGACCGACTCGATCTGCGCTTCCTTCGCGCCCATCAGCACCATCATGCGGCGCGCGGCCTCGGCGCGGCGCTGGCCGAGCGCCAGGTTGTACTCGCGGCTGCCGCGCTCGTCGGTGTTGCCCTGGATCAGCATCTTCATGTTGCCGTTGCCCTGCAGGTACCTGGCGTGGGCCTGCATCATCGGGCGGTACTTGTCGTCGATCGCATCGCTGTCGTAGCCGTAGAAAATGGAGCGTTCCTTGGACAGGATGCTGTTCGGGTCGCGGTGCGGCTCCATGCCGCGCGCGACGGGCTGCTCGATCGGGCGCGAGGTGGTGCCGGTGCCGCCGCCGGCCGCGGACGGCGTCACCGCCGGGCTGGACTGGCCGGTGGTGGGCGTGCGGTCCTCGACGCCGGCGGGAGCCTGCTCGGCGGTGGGCGTGCTGGAGCAACCGGAGAACACCGCGATGCCGGCTGCCGCGAA
>CAIVVS010000234.1 GCA_903909415.1 uncultured Pseudomonadota bacterium
AACTCGGTGTGGAAGCGCCCGACGATGCGCGTGGCCATCGCCATGTAGTCGTCCCAGTTGGCCAGCGCGTGGCGCCGCCCGGGGATCTCGGGCTCCCAGTCCGGCGCGATGTCCGTCGGCGGCGGCAGGCGCTTGCTGGAAATGGACATGGCGAAGCCTGGTGCCGAACGCGCGCGGACGCGCCTACTCGCCTCGCCCGGGGTTGGTGCCCTGGCCCAGCGCGACGCGTTCGCGCTCGCGCTCGCGCTGGCGCAGCACGTCGATCAGCACGTTGAAGGTGCGCGCCAGCTTGCCGACCTCGTCGCTGCTGGTGACCTTCATGGTGGCGGCGTCGTAGTCGCCGCGCTTGAGCGCGTTGGCCGCCGTGGTGAGCTGCTCGATCGGGCGCACGATGCTGCGCGCGAAGAGCATCGCCAGCAGCAGGAACACGGCACCGACCAGGAACACGGAGTACAGGACGTTGGCGAACAGCGCATCGAGCGGCGCCGAGAACACCTCGCGCGTCTCGGTCACTACCACGACCCATTCGCGCCCCGGCACCGGCGCATAGCCGGCGATCTCGTCCTTGCCGGAGACGCGCGACTCGTAGCTCACCGTGCCCGCCTCGCGCGCCTTGATCAGCGTCGTCGCCAGCTCGGGCATGTTGAGCGATTCGACCTTGTCGCGGCGGAAGCGCTGGTCGGCGACGATGTCGTCCAGCGCCGGCTTGGGCAGCGGCGCGAGGCTGGCGAAGCGCAGCTTGGGCTCGGGGTGGTACACGATCACCCCGTCCTCGTCGATCATGAACGCGGTGCGCTCGGCCGAGCGCGCCTGGTCGAGCATGGTCTCGATCGGCTTGGCGAGCAGGCGCAGCACCACCGCGCCGATGACCTTGCCTTCAGGGCCGCCGGTGACCGGGTAGGAGAAGAACACGCCGTTCGCGCCCGCCACCGAGCCGACGACGATGCCGGTTGTGAAGGGCTTGCCCTCCATCGCCACCTTGAAGTACTCGCGGAACTTGAAGTTTCGGCCCTGCACCTGCGGGTCGGAGGACACGCGTGCCGTGCCGTCGGTGTCGAACACCATCACCAGCTGGAGGTCGGAATTGGCCTTGAGCAGGTCGGCAAGCTTGGCGCGGATCGCCTCGGCCAGCTGGTCGTTGGGCTTCTCGAGGTAGCCGACGAAATCCCGGTCACGCGCGAGGAAGTTGGCCAGCTTGGTGGTGTCGTCCATCAGCTGCGCGATGCGTCCGGACACGCTCTGCGACAGCTGGCGCAGGTTGCGCAGCTCGGTGCGCGACATGCTCTCTGTGCTGCCGTTGACGTTGTACCAGGCGGTGATCAGCATGGGCGCTAGCGCCGTTCCCATCATCGCGATCACCATCTTCAGCGCGATCGGCCAGGACCACGGCCGGAACATCAGCTGGCCGATCCGGTTGACCTGCTGGCGCAGCTTGCGCGGGGACTTGATGACGTCGAGGAAGGTGTCCTTGTCGTCTTCCTGCCCGGCGTCGGCGGCCAGCGCCTCCTTCAGGCCGAGCGTCGCCGCATGCGCGGAGTACAGCGCCTCGGCGAACTGGCGCACGTCCTGCGGGCGGTCTTCCGCCTTCACCGCCAGCGCCCAGTCGACCGCCTTCAGGAACTGGTCGCTGTAGCGGCCCTTGCCCTCGACCTGCGCGGGCTCCATCGCGTCCTTGACCGCGCGGTCGGTGGCCTCGGGCGGCTTCTGCCCCGAAATCATCCAGTACAGCGTCGCGCCCAGCGCGTAGACGTCGGTCCACGGGCCCTGCTTGTCGCCGTAATACTGCTCGAGCGGGCCGTAACCCGGGGTCACGATGTTGGCTGCCTCGGGATCCGAGGCGGCGGCCTGGCGCGCGGCGCCGAAGTCCAGCAGGACCAGCGAGCCGTCCGACGAGCGCACGTTGATGTTGTCGGGCTTGATGTCCCGGTGCAGGTAGCCGGCGCGGTGCACCGCGCCCAGGCCGTCCAGCAGTGGCAGCAGCAAAGCGAGCAGGTCGCGCTCGGCGATGGTGTTGTTGGCCTTCCACCAGGACCGCAGCGACGTGCCCTTCTCGTACTCCAGCACCATGTAGGCGCTGTTGTTCGCCTCGAAGAAGCGCGCCACGCGGACGATGTTCGGATGGCGGAAGGTCGCCAGCGTGCGGGCTTCCACCAGGAAGCTCTCCAGCCCCTGGTTGTAGAAGTCCAGGTCGTCGACGGTGCGCGCGGATACCGACTTGGTGGTGGCGCGGTAGGCGAACTGTTCGGGCAGGTATTCCTTGATCGCCACCTTGGAGTTCAGGTTGACGTCGGTGGCCATGTAGGTGATGCCGAACCCGCCCTGGCCGAGGATCGAGTCCACGCGGTACTCGTGCAGCCGGTATCCGATCGGCAGCGCGATGGACGGATCCTCGGGCGGCGGGTTGAACGGCGTCCCGGGCGCGGTGGCGGCGGCGCGCGCGCGCATCGCCATGGTGGGGGATGCGACGGTCTTGTCCGCCGCAGCGGTGCGCGCCTGCGTCGCGGCGGCGGCGGCGGCACGCGCGGTGGCGGCGGCGGTGGCCATCGCGGACGCGCCCGCGGCAGCGAGGTTCGGCTGCGGCG
>CAIVVS010000235.1 GCA_903909415.1 uncultured Pseudomonadota bacterium
ACGCGAAGGCAGCCGCGGAAGCGAAGGCAGCCGCCGAAGCGAAGGCAGCCGCCGAAGCGAAGGCAGCCGCCGAAGCCGCCGAAGCCGCCGAGCTTGCCCGCCGTGAATCTGAAGAAAAGGCCCGTGCGGAGGCGGAAGCGCGTGCCCGCGCCGAGGCCGAGGCGCGTGCCCGCATCGAAGCCGAGGAACGCGCGCGCCGCGAGGAAGAAGAACGCCAGCGCCGCGAGGCCGAGGAAAAGGCCCGCCGTGAAGCCGAAGAGAAGGCGCGTGCGGAGGCGGAAGCGCGTGCCCGGGCCGAGGCCGAGGCGCGCGCCCGCATCGAAGCCGAGGAACGCGCGCGCCGCGAGGAAGAAGAGCGCCAGCGTCGCGAGGCCGAGGAAAAGGCCCGCCGGGAAGCCGAAGAGAAGGTCCGTGCGGAGGCGGAAGCGCGTGCCTTAGCAGAGGCCGAGGCGCGCGCCCGCATCGAAGCCGAGGAACGCGCACGCCGCGAGGAAGAAGAACGCCAGCGCCGCGAGGCCGAGGAAAAGGCCCGCAGGGAAGCCGAAGAGCAGTCCCGCCGGGAAGCCGAGGAAGCGGCCCGCGCGGAGATGGAGCAGCGCATCCGCCGCGAGGCCGAGGAAAAGGTTCGTCTGGAGTTCGAGCAGAAGGCCCGCGCGGAGGCGGACGAACGCGCGCGCGCCGAAGCCGCAGAGGCCACGCGGCGCGAGCAGGATGAGGTCGCACGCCGCGAGGCGGACGAGCAGGCGCAGGCCCAGCGGGAGGCCGAGGCGCGCGCCCTCGCGCTGGCCGATGCCCAGGCAGCGGAGCGGGTGAGGCTGGAGGCCGACGAACGTGCGCGCCAGGAAGCCGATGAGCGTGAGCGTGCCGGGCGGGAGGAGCGCCTGCGCGAGGAGGCGCGGCTCAAGGCTCAGGCCGAGGAAGCCGCGCGACTGGCCGAGGCCGACGACAAGGAACGCAAGCGCCGCGAGGCCGAGGAGGTCGAGTTGCTGGTGGAGCGCCAGGCCGAGGAAGCCGCCGGCAAGTCACGCGATGACGCCAAGGCGCTGGCCAAGTCCGAGGCCGAGGCGGCCGCGCAGGCGCGCAAGGACGCGCGCGCCAAGGAGCGCGCCGAAGCGCTGGACCGGAAGCGCCGCGAGGCGGAGATGCGCCAGCAGGAGAAGGAACTGGAGTTTGCCCAGGCCGGGCCGCGCCGTCCGCGCAGCTGGGGGCGCCCGGTTGCGATCGGCCTGTTCGCGATCCTGGTGACGGCGCTGGTGGCGATCCACTTCGTGCCGCTGGATGCCAGGCCCTACGAGAAGGCCGCGCAGGATCGCCTCGGCGTGCCGGTGCGGATCGGTTCGGTGGGCTTGTCGTTGTTCCCCACGCCCAGCCTGAGTTTCTCCAAAGTGTCCATCGGCGAAGGGGACGCGCCGGTCGTCCTCGAGGACGTGCTCGCGAAGCCGGAGCTCGGTTCGCTGTGGGACGAGCGCAAGCGCTTTCGCAGCGTGGAGATCGGCTCGGTCACCGTGCCCAAGGGGCGGGTGCTCGCGGCGCTGCGCGGATCGGGCGGCGAACAACTGCTGCGCATCGAGCGCCTGCGCGCGCGCAGCGTCGACCTCCAGCTGGGCGGGATCAAGCTGCCCAAGCTGGCAGCCGAGTCCGTGTTCGGCCCCAACGGCCAGTTTGACAAGCTGACCCTGTCCCATGCCGAGTCCAAGCTCGCCGCCGTCCTGCGCCCCGACGGGAGCAAGCTCGCCATCGAACTGGAGACCGAGAACCTGGACCTGCTGCTGGGGCCCTCCTTCGGTGTCACCGACGTCACTGCCAAGGGCATCGTCGGCGAAGGCGAGATCGCGTTCAGCGAATTCAAGGCGCGCGCGCTGGAAGGCTTCATGGAAGGCAAGGCGACGTGGCGCTGGTTCGACGGCTGGTCGCTCGACGGGGACCTCTCGGCGCGGCAGATGAACGCGGCGCGCATCTCGGGCACGCTGTTCTCCGCCGGGACGGTCGAGGGCACCGCAAAGTTCTCGCTGCGCGCGGCCGCGCTGGACAAGCTCGCGGCGTCGGCGCGCCTGGAGGGCGCCTTCGTCGCGCAAAAGGGCGCGGTGTCGGGCGTGGACGCAACCAAGCTGCTCCAGGGCGGTTCGGCTTCGGGCGGCTCGACGCGCTTCGCCGAGCTGTCCGGCACGGGCGTGGCGGATGCGGGCGGCGTGAAGCTGCGGCAGCTGCGGCTGGTGGACGGGCCGCTGAGCGTGGCGGGCACGGCCGAGGTGGACGCGCAGCGCAACCTGTCGGGACGGTTCCAGTTCGAGCTGAAGATGAGCAGCACGCAGGCGCGCGGCACCCTGGCGCTGGGCGGCACGCTCAGGGATCCCCAGTTCCGGCGCTGAGTGCCGCAGTCCGCGCACGGCTCCGGGCCGCGGGGGCGGCGCGGGAATCGAAGCAGGCGCATTTCCGGCCCGCCGGTGCGGTGGGGCTTCGGCCCCGCCGTATAATTGCGCTTTGCCTGCCAGCTCGATGCCCATCCTGACGCTCCGGGGCGCCTCCGCCCTGTCCACCTTCCGCCTGGACAAGCTCAATGCCCGCGTCGAGGCTCTGTCCCCGGGCATGCGCGTCGCCGGCGCGCAGTTCCTCCACTTCGTCGAACTGGCCAGCGAGCCCGAAGCCGCGGAGCGCGACCTGCTGGCGCGCCTGCTCGACTATGGCGATGCCGCGGCTGCGGCCCCGGCCGGCGCGATGGCGGTGCTGGTGGTGCCCCGCATCGGCACCATCTCGCCCTGGTCCTCCAAGGCCACGGACATCCTGCGCAACTGCGGCCTGCCGCGCGTTGGGCGCGTCGAGCGCGGCATTGCCTACGCGCTGACCGGCGCCGCCGGCCGCGCGGCGCTGCCCGCGCTCCTGCCTGAACTGCACGACCGCATGACCGAGAGCGTGCTCGAGGACGAAGCGGCGGCGCATGCGCTGTTCCGCCACGTCGAGCCACGACCGCTCGATAGCATCGACCTGCTGGGTGGCGGGCGCGCCGCACTGGAGGCCGCCAACGCGTCCATGGGCCTGGCGCTCGCGCCGGACGAGATCGACTACCTGTACGCGCACTTCACCGCGGTGAAGCGCAACCCGACCGACGTCGAGCTCACCATGTTCGCGCAGGCGAACTCCGAGCACTGCCGGCACAAGATCTTCAACGCCTCCTGGGTGCTGGACGGCGAGGCGCGCGACGAGACCCTGTTCGGCATGGTGCGCACCACGCACCGCGCCAACCCGCAGGGTACGGTGATCGCGTACTCGGACAACGCGGCGGTGATGGAGGGCCGGGTCGCCGCGCGCTTCCACCCCGGGCCCGACGGCCGCTACGCGGAACACACCGGGCTCACGCACACGCTGATGAAGTGCGAGACCCACAACCACCCGACCGCGATCGCGCCCTACCCGGGCGCGGCCACCGGCTCGGGCGGCGAGATCCGCGACGAGGGCGCCACCGGCCGCGGCGGCAAGCCCAAGGCCGGGCTGGTCGGCTTCTCCGTGTCCAACCTGCGCGTGCCCGGCTGGGAACAGCCCTGGGAAGGCCCGGAGTCCAAGCCGGACCGCATCGTGTCCGCGCTGCAGGTGATGCTGGACGGCCCGATAGGCGCGGCGGCGTTCAACAACGAGTTCGGCCGACCGAACCTGACCGGCTACTTCCGCGCCTTCGAGGCGGAAGTCGGCGGCGTGGTGCGCGGCTACCACAAGCCCATCATGCTGGCGGGCGGCATCGGCAGCATCAACGACGCGCACACCGCCAAGCTGCCTCTGCCCGAGGGCACGCTGTTCATCCAGCTGGGCGGCCCGGGCATGCTGATCGGCATGGGCGGCGGCGCGGCCTCGAGCATGGACACCGGCGCGAACGCGGCCGACCTGGACTTCGACTCGGTGCAGCGCGGCAACGCGGAGATAGAGCGGCGCGCGCAGGAAGTCATCGACCGCTGCTG
Source organism: uncultured Pseudomonadota bacterium (assembly GCA_903909415.1). The sequence continues at coordinate 3,948 of CAIVVS010000235.1, forward strand.
GCAGGCCGGCGCGGACAACCCGGTGCTGTCCATCCATGACGTGGGCGCGGGCGGCCTGTCCAACGCGCTGCCGGAACTGGCGCACTCGGCCGGCCGCGGGGCGGTCATCGACCTGCGCGCGGCGCCCAGCGAGGAACGCGGCATGAGCCCGCGCGAGATCTGGTGCAACGAGGCGCAGGAACGCTACGTGCTCGCGATCGCGCCCGCGTCATTGGCGCGCTTCGACGCGCTCTGCCGCCGCGAGCGCTGTCCCTATGCGGTGGTCGGGCGCGCCACCGGCGACGGCCGGCTGCGCGTCGAGGACGCGCATTTCGGCAATGCGCCGGTGGACATGGACCTGGAGGTGCTGCTGGGCAAGCCGCCGCGCATGACGCGCGACGTGCGCCGCCAGCCGATCGCCAGCGCGCCCATCGACCTGCGTGCCATCACGCTGGCCGAGGCGTGCCGGCGCGTATTGCGCTCGCCGGCGGTGGCGTCCAAGACCTTCTTGGTGTCCATCGGCGACCGCACCGTGGGCGGGCTGTGCTCGCGCGATCCCTTCGTCGGTCCCTGGCAGGTGCCGGTGGCCGACTGCGCCGTGACCCTGATGGACTTCCGCGGCCACGGTGGCGAGGCCTACTCGCTGGGCGAGCGCACGCCGCTCGCGCTGCTGGACGCGCCGGCCTCGGGCCGCATGGCGGTGGGCGAGGCGCTGACCAACCTCGCGGCCGCGCCGGTCGGGTCGCTGTCGAGCGTGAAGCTCTCGGCCAACTGGATGGCCGCGGCCGGCTACCCCGGCGAGGACGCGCGCCTGTTCGACGCGGTGCGCGCCGTGGCGATCGAACTCTGCCCGGCGCTCGGCATCAGCATCCCGGTGGGCAAGGATTCGCTGTCGATGCGCACCCGGTGGGAGGAAGGCGGTGCCCCGCGCGAGGTGGTCTCGCCGATGTCGCTGATCGTCACCGCGTTCGCGCCGGTGGAGGACGTGCGGCGCGCGCTCACGCCGCAGCTGCGCACCGACGAGGGCGAGACCGAACTCGTGCTGGTGGACCTC
>CAIVVS010000236.1 GCA_903909415.1 uncultured Pseudomonadota bacterium
CCGAGAACCTGGTCATCGCCCCCGACTGCGGCATGAAGTACCTGCCGCGCGAGACCGCGATGGGCAAGCTGCGCGCGATGGTCGCGGGCGCGAAGATCGTTCGCGCCGAACTGGCGAAGTAGCGCCGCGACCTAGCGCAGCGAAACAGCGCCGCGAAACAGCGCCGGGGCGGGTGGCTAGCGCCGCGCCGGCGCGAAGCGCATCGCCGCCTCGATCACCGCCGCGGGCGGCACCAGGCAGCGCGCCTGCGGGCAGGCCAGGTCCAGCTCGAACTTGCTGGCCTTGCCGCGCAAGGTGAGCATCGCATCGCCGGCGCGCTCGGCCGACAGGTAGTCGAAGAACTCGCCGTTGACCGTGCGGCGCGTGATCGCCACCGGGATGCGCATGCGCCAGTTCATGGTCTCGGTGTTCAGCAGCGCGGCCCAGTTGATGCGCGCGCTCCAGCCCGGGCCGCGGTGCAGCGAGATCATGGACACCAGCACCAGCGGCCAGGGCTTGCCGGACTGGTCCTCGGACTCCCAGGCGCGCACGCCGAAATCGAAGCCTACGCAGCTGGAAGCCGAGCCCGGCACCTCGGCGATCGCCTCGCGGTAGCCGGTGACCTCGCCCGCCTCGGTGATGCGCATGGCCGACACGCGGCACGGCAGCGGGCCGCCCAGGCGCGACAGCGGCGGCGCGTCGGGATCGTCCAGCGAGCGCGAGATGCGGTCCAGCCGCTCGGTCAGTTCCGGCGATGCGATGACAAAGGCCTGGCCGGACTCGGGGCGCCACTGGAAGCCCTGCAGGGACAGGCGCTCGCTGCGCCCGGCGTTCGGGCCCGACGGGTCGCCGTGGGCGATGGTGCCGCGCGCCCAGTCCAGCCTGCCGCCCGGAAAGGCACGGTCCACCAGCGCGTCGGCGACCAGGCGCAACTCGGGGCTCACGCCGCGCTCGCCCTGCGCGACCGCGTGGGCGCAGGCCAGCGACAGCACCAGCCAGGCCGCCCCGCGGAGCACCGACCCCAGCGCCGCGCGCACGGCCATCAGGCGGCCTTGGCCAGCCCGACCTTGTAGCCGTACTGCTTGTCCAGGCCGAGTTCCTGCACGTGGCGCACGCCGCGCGCCAGCGCCTCGCCCTCGATGTTGCGCAGCGGCTTCCGCAGCGCGCCCACCGGCATGCCGAGCGCGCGCATCAGGCTCTTGACCGCCACCGGGTTGATGGCGGAGTAGTTGAAATGCAGGATGGGCAGCATGCGAAGGTAGGTGGCCCTGAAGGCCTCGGCCTCCTGGTACGACTTCCAAGGCGTGGAAATGGTGGCCATCTCCGCCGGGATCACGTTGCCGCCCATGTTCGCCGTGCCGTGGCCGCCCAGCGACATGGTGGGCACCACCAGGCCGAGGTTGGGCGAGTCGCAGCACATCACGGTGACGTCCGGCTTCGCCGCGAGGATCTGCGCCACCTGCCCGACGCGGGTGGTGGACTCCTTGTGGATCACGAAGTTGGGGTGGCGGAACAGGCGCAGCAGGTGGTCCCAGTGCAGGTCGGTCTTGACCCGCGGCGGGTTGTTGTAGATGCCCAGCGGCAGGTCGGTGGCGTCGGCCACCTCCATGTAGAAGCCCTCGATGTCGTCCTCGGGCCCGCAGATGTAGGGGGGGGCTGCGATGATCGCGCCGTCGGCGCCGTTGGCCTTGGCGAAGCGCACGTTCTCGATCACCTGCTCGGTGGTGTTGCCGGTGCAGCCGTAGAAGAACTTCATCTTCCCGGTCTTCATCTTCGCGGTCTCGACCAGTAGCTGCTTCTTTTCCTCGGGCGTGAGCAGGGTCGGCTCGCCGGTGGAGCCCATGAACAGGACCGCCTTGGTGCCGTGCTGCTCCTGGAACGCGAGCAGCGAGCGGAACGCGCCGAAATCCACCTTGCCGTCCTCGTTGAAAGGGGTGACGGTGGCGACGAAGGAACCTTCTATGCGCATCTTGGCCATGGCGGCCTCCCGGGAATTCGTGGTCAATCCGGCATTCTAGTACCGGCGCGGGTTCCGACGTATCGTTGCAGCCTGCCTCCACTGCCGGACCCGACCATGGCCAAGACCGCAGCCACCACGAAACGCTACCCGCAACTCGCCCACTGGGGCGCCTATACCGCCGTGATCGAGGACGGGCGCCTGGTCGCCTGCGAGCCCTTCGAGCGCGACCCGGCGCCCTCGCCCATGCTGGCGTCCATCCCGGCGATGGTCCATTCGCCGCTGCGCATCGCCAAGCCTTCCATCCGCGAGGGCTGGCTGAAGCAGCGCAAGGGCTCCGACGGCGGCGCACGCGGCACGGACAAGTTCGTCGAGGTGGACTGGGACACGGCGCTCGGCCTGGTGGCCGAGGAATGCGCCCGGGTGCGCGCAGAGTACGGCGCGGCCGGCATCTTCGGCGGGTCCTACGGCTGGTCTTCGGCCGGCCGGCTGCACCATGCGCGCACCCTCACCCGGCGCTTCCTGTTCGCCGGTGGCGGCTGCACCGACCAGGTGGGCAACTACTCCTGGGGCTGCGCACAGTTCTTCCTGCCGCACGTGCTGGGCGGCTTCGAGTCGGTGTCGGGCAAGGCGACGCACTGGCCCAGCCTGGTGCGCAACACGAAACTCTTCATCGCCTTTGGCGGCCTGGCGCTGAAGAACGGCCAGATCAGTTCCGGCGGCGTGGGCGAACACACCATGGGCCCGTACATCGCCGAGGCGCGCCGCGCCGGCGTGAAGTTCGTGGTCATCAGCCCGACGCGCGCCGACTGCCCGGACATGCTCCAGGCGCGCTGGATCCCGATCCGACCCAACACCGACACCGCGCTGCTGCTGGCGATGTGCCAGGTGATCGCGTCCGAGTCCCTGCATGACAAGGCCTTCCTCGCCTCGCACTGCACCGGCTGGGACAAGGTCGAGCCGCACCTGATGGGCGCCACTGACGGCACGCCCAAGACGCCGGAATGGGCGGAGGCGATCTGCGGCGTGCCCGCCGCCACCATCCGCGAACTCGCGCGCGAGGCCGCCGGCACCACCAGCTTCCTCACCGCCGCCTGGTCGCTGCAGCGCGCGCACCGCGGCGAGCAGCCCTACTGGGCGCTGATCACGCTGGCCGCGATGCTGGGCCAGATCGGCACGCCCGGCGGCGGCTTCGGCTTCGGCTTCGGCTCCATGGGCGGCATCGGCAATCCCAAGCCCGAGGTGTCTTCGCCCGAGATGGCCGCGGGCACCAACCCCGGCCCGAAGATCCCGGTGGCGCGCATGGCCGACATGCTGCTGCACCCGGGCGAGGAATACGAATTCAACGGCACGCGCGCCAACTACCCGGACGTGCGCCTGGTGTACTGGGGCGGAGGCAACCCCTTCCACCACCACCAGGACCTGAACCGCCTGCGCCGCGCCTGGGCGCGGCCCGAGACCGTGGTGGTGCAGGACACCTGGTGGACCGCCACCGCGCGCCGCGGCGACATCGTGCTGCCGGCCACCACCACGCTGGAGCGCAACGACGTCGGCGCAGGCGCGCGCGACCGCTTCATCTTCGCGATGCACAAGGCGCTGGACCCGATAGGCGGCTCGCGCAACGACTACGACATCTATGCCGAGTTGTCCGAGCGCCTCGGCTACGGCGAGGCCTTCACCGAGAAGCGCAGCGAGATGCAGTGGCTGCGCCACATCTACGACGGCGCGCGCGCCACCAATGCCAAGGCCGGCATCGAGCTGCCGCCCTTCGACGGCTTCTGGGACGAGGGCTTCGCCGAGCAGCCGCGGCCGCGCGAGGACTTCATCCTCTACTCGGGCTTCCGCGCCGACCCGGTGGCCAACGCGCTCAAGACGCCGAGCGGGAAGATCGAACTCTATTCCGAGCGCATCGCCGGTTTCGGCTACGACGACTGCCCGCCGCTGGCGACCTGGCTCGCGCCGCGCGAGTGGCTGGGCGCCGACCTCGCGAAGCAATACCCGCTGCACCTGCTCACCATCCAGCCGCCCGACCGGCTGCACGGTCAGCTCGATCCCGGCCCGGTGTCGCTGGGCAACAAGATCGCCGGGCGCGAGCGGGTGATGCTGAACGCTGCCGATGCGGCGTCACGCGGCCTGGATACGGGGGACGTGGTGCGTATCCACAACGACCGCGGCGAGTGCCTCGCGGGCGTGCAGGTGGACGCGGGCACCGCGCCCGGCGTGGCGGTGATGGCCACCGGCGCCTGGTACGACCCGGTGGACAACGGCGAGCAAGCGCTGGACCGCCACGGCAACCCGAACGTGCTGGCCTTCGACGCGGGTACCTCGCGCCTGTCGCAGGGGCCGAGCGCGCTGTCGGTGCTGGTGGAGATCGAGAAGTTCGCGGGCACCGCGCCCGCAATGCAGGCGTTCACGCCGCCGGCAATGGCGGCATGAAGGCCGCTTGCCGGACGCCGATGCCTGGCTGCTGATCGCGGCCTCGGCACCGGCAGTATCATCGGACCAGATCGTGGGCGGCACACGCGGCCGCCCCGCCACAAGGGGGAGAACACCATGGCCAACAAGGTCATCATCAGCTGCGCCATCACCGGCGCGATCCACACACCCAGCATGTCGCAGTACCTGCCGCTCACGCCGGACGAGATCGCCGAGCATGCCATCGAGGCGGCCAGGGCCGGCGCGGCGGTGCTGCACCTGCATGCGCGCGACCCCAAGGACGGCCGCCCCACGCCGGACCCGGCGGTGTTCCGCCAGTTCGTGCCGAAGATCGCCGCCGCCACCGACGCGGTGATCAACATCACCACCGGCGGCTCGATCACCATGAGCGTGGACGACCGCCTCGCCTACCCGCTGCTCGCCAAGCCCGAGCTGTGCTCGCTGAACATGGGCTCGATGAACTTCTCCATCCACCCGGCGGCGCGCAAGATCAAGGACTGGAAGTACGACTGGGAGAAGGACTACGTAGAGGGCTCGGAGGCCAACATCTTCCGCAACACCTTCCGCGACATCAAGCGCATCCTGCTGGAACTGGGCGAGGGCTGCGGCACCAAGTTCGAGTTCGAGTGCTACGACCTCGGCCACCTCTACAACCTCGCCTTTTTCATGGACGAGGGCCTGATCAAGCCGCCGATCTTCCTGCAGTCCATCTACGGCATCCTCGGCGGCATGGGCCCTGACCCGGAGAACCTCTCGGTGATCCGCACCACCGCCGACCGGCTTTTCGGGCGCGAGAACTACCGCTTCTCCATCCTGGGCGCGGGACGCCACCAGATGTCGCTGCTGACCATGGGCGCGATCATGGGCGGGCACGTGCGCGTCGGGCTGGAGGACAGCCTCTACCTCGGAAAGGGGCAGATGGCCAAGACCAACGCCGAGCAGGTACGCAAGATCCGCCGCATCCTGGAGGAACTGTCGCTGGAGGTCGCCACGCCGGCCGAGGCGCGCCAGATGCTGGGCCTCAAGGGCGCGGCGAACACCACGCTCTGAGCGGTCGGCCCCGGGGCGGAACAGGCATCGAGGCACCGTCATTCCCGCGAAAGCGGGAATCCAGCGACTTCCGGAAAGCAACCAGCGGTTTTGGGCAAGCGACACTGGGTTCCCGCTTTCGCGGGAACGACTACCGAGTGGCTACAGCGCGCGGCGCAGCCTGCCGAAGCCCTGGTCCATGTCGGCGATCAGGTCGTCGATCGCCTCCAGGCCAGCGTGGACACGGAAGCACGGGCCCTTGTACGGCCAGTCGGTGACCGAACGCACCTCGCGCGGGTCGAAGGGCATCGCCAGGCTCTCGTAGCCGCCCCATGAAGCGCCTATGCCATAGAGCTCGATGCCGTCGATCAGCGCGGCGAAGGCTTTCTGGTTCACGCCTTCCTTCAGCACCACGGAGAACAGGCCCGAGGCACCCTTGAAGTCGCGCTTCCACAACGCATGGCCGGGGTCCGAGGGCAGCGCCGGGTGCAGCACGCGCTCGACCTCGGGCTGGCGCGCCAGCCACTCGGCCAGCTGCACGCCGGACTCCCAGTGCTGCTTGAGGCGCACCGCCATGGTCCGCAGGCCGCGCTGGCCGAGGTAGGCGTCATCGGGTCCGGCGTGCATGCCCAGGTCCACGTAGGCCTCGCGGATCTTCGGCCAGGCCTCGCGCGTCGCGGTGATCGCGCCCAGCATCGCGTCCGAGTGGCCGACGATGTACTTGGTCGCGGCCAGCACCGACACGTCCACGCCGTGGTCCAGCGGCTTGAAGTACAGCGGCGTCGCCCAGGTGTTGTCCATCATCACGGTGATGCCGTGTTTCTTCGCCAGGCCGGCGATCAGCGGCACGTCCTGCATCTCGAAGGTCTGCGAGCCGGGCGCCTCCACCACCACCAGCGTGGTCTCGGCCCGGAACAGCGCTTCGATGCCCTTGCCGATCAGCGGGTCGTAGAACTGCGTGGTCACGCCGAAGCGGCTGAGCAGGCGCGCGCCGACGCGGCGCGTCGGGCCGTAAGCCGAGTCGGAAATCAGGATGTGGCCGCCCGCCTTCGCGAAGGCCAGCACCGCGCTGGAGCAGGCTGCGAGGCCCGAGGGGAACAACTGCGTCCGGTAACCGCCTTCCAGTTCGCACAGCGCCTCGCACAGCGACTTCTGCGAGGTGGTGCCGTAGCGGCCGTAGTAGTTGCCGGGCTTGTCCGCGGCATAGTC
>CAIVVS010000237.1 GCA_903909415.1 uncultured Pseudomonadota bacterium
AGTCTACCAAAAACCCCTCCTGATTACACCCCCATGACCGCCCCTGTCAGCCCACCGTCCGGTACCGCCAGTCCTGCTTCCACCGGGGATGCCCTGGGCGTGCTGCGCGAACGCGGCTTTGTGCGCCAATCCAACGACGAATCCGGGCTTTCTGCGCTGCTTTTGCGCGAAAAACTCACTTACTACGTCGGTTTTGACGCCACCCGCGACAGCCTGCACTGCGGCAGCCTGATGCCCATCATGGCCATGGCCCACCTGCAGCGCGCCGGCCACCGGCCGATCGGCCTGATCGGCGGGGGCACGACCATGGTCGGCGACCCATCGGGCAAGACCGAGGACCGGCCGATGATCCCGCGCGAGGAAATCGTCGCCAACGGGCAGGGCATCCTCGGCCAGTTGCGCCGCTACCTGGACCTGGACGGCCAGCGCGGCCTGTTCCTGGACAACGCCGACTGGCTGCTGGACCTGAACTACGTCGCCTTCCTGCGCGACATCGGCCGCCACTTCCGGGTCAACGAGATGATCCGCGCCGACGCCTACCGGGCCCGGCTGGAGCGGGAAGAGGGCCTGTCCTTCATCGAGTTCAACTACCAGCTGCTGCAGGCCTACGACTTCCTGTGCCTGAACGAGCAGCAGGGCTGCGCGCTGCAGATGGGCGGGGACGACCAGTGGAGCAACATGCTGGCCGGCGTCGACCTGGTGCGCCGCAAGCACGCCAGGCAGGCTTACTGCCTGACCTTCCCGCTGCTGACCACCGCGCGCGGCGAGAAGATGGGCAAGACCGCTGCCGGCGCGGTCTGGCTGGATGCCGCCAAGACCCCGCCCTACGAGTTCTTCCAGTACTGGGTGAACACCGACGACCGCGACGTCGGGCGCTTCCTCGCCTACTTCACCTTCCTGCCCATGCCCGAGGTGAACCGCATGGCGGCACTGCAGGGCGCCGAGCTCAATGCCGCCAAGCGCGTGCTGGCCTTCGAGGTCACCAAGCTCGCGCACGGCGGGCAGGCGGCGCAGGCGGCGATGGACGCCGCGCAGGCGGCCTTCGGCGGCGCGGGGGACGAGTCGGCCCTGCCGACCACGCAGCTGGCGCGCGCGCAGTTCGAGGCCGGCATCGCGCTGGTGGACCTGCTGACCGAATGCAAGCTGGCCGAGTCCAAGTCGGCGGCGCGCCGTCTGATCGTGCAGGGCGGGGTGCACCTGAACGGCAGCACCCGCACCGACGAGAAGGCGCGCATCGGCACCGGTGACCTCGACGGCGAGGGCGTGCTGCGCATCCGCGTCGGCAAGAAGACGCACCACCGCGTGGTCGTCGCCTGAGGAGCTGGCCGTGAACGACGACCAGCCGCACGAAGAAAGTCCGCACGAAGAACACCCGCGCGACTTCGTCGGCTACGGCCCGAACCCGCCCGACCCGCAATGGCCCGGCGGCGCGCGCGTCGCGGTGAACTTCGTGCTCAACGTCGAGGAAGGCTCGGAGTACGCCTACGACAACGGCGACGGCCGCTCCGAGACCACGCTCACTGACGCCGGCATGGGCCCGACCGGGGTCGAAGGGCGCGACCTCGCGGCCGAGTCCTTCTTCGAATACGGCACGCGCGTCGGCTTCTGGCGCCTGTTCCAACTGTTCCAGTCGCGCGGCGTGCCGCTGACCATCAGCGGCGCGGCGCTGGCGCTGGAAAAGAACCCGCCCATGGCGGCGGCGATTGCTGATGCCATGCGCGCCAACCGGGCCGAACTGCTGTGCCACGGCTGGCGCTGGGTAAACCAGTTCAACCTGCCGGAAGCAGAGGAACGCGAGCACATCCGCCGCGCCATCGACAGCCTGCAGAAGACCCTGGGCGCGCGCCCGGACGGCTGGTACTGCCGCTACGGGCCCAGCCTGAACACGCGCCGGCTGCTGGCCGAGCACGGCTTCCTGTACGACTCCAACGCCTACAACGACGAGCTGCCCTACTGGACGCGCGTGCCCACCGCGCAGGGCGTGAAGCCGCACCTGGTGGTGCCGCACACCTTCGCGTCCAACGACAACAAGTACGCGCGCGGCTGGTTCGGCACCTCGGACGACTTCTACACGTGGACGCGCGACACCTTCGACGTGCTGTACCGCGAGGGCGCGACCCAGCCGAAGATCATGTCGGTGAGCCTGCACCTGCGCGTGTCCGGCCACCCGGGGCGCTCGGCCGGCGTGGAGCGCCTGCTGGACCACATCCAGTCGCACCGCGACGTGTGGCTGTGCCGGCGCATCGACATCGCGCGCCACTGGATGCGGACCCATCCCGCGCCTGACTGCCTTCCCTCCAACGTCCCACCAGCGGGGTAACCACCGTGCCAGCCACCCACCACCTGCCCGCCAGTCCCGCCACGTCCCACTGGGGTTTCCTCGACGCCAGGCTGCCGCCGGTGCTGCGCATGAAAAGCGGCGACCGGCTGGAGGTGGACACGGTGTCGGGCATGCCGCACCAGATGCCGCGCAGCGGTTTCGAGCACCTGCCCGAGATGGCGGCGATCCACGCGCAATGCGAACGCGGGCCGGGCCCGCACATCCTCAACGGCCCGGTGCATGTCGAGGGCGCCGAGCCGGGCGACGTGCTGGAGGTGCGCATCCTGGACGTGCGCCTGCGCCAGGACTGGGGCTACAACGTGATCCTGCCGCTGGCGGGTTCGCTGCCGGAGGACTTCCCCGAGGCGCACCTGAAGCACATCCGGCTGGACCGCGAGGCCATGGTCGGGCTCATGCCCTGGGGCGCGAAGGTGCCGCTGCGTCCGTTCTTCGGGATCATGTCCACCGCGCCGCGCCCGGAGTACGGGCGCATCACGTCGGTCGTGCCGCGCGAGTTCGGCGGCAACATCGACAACAAGGAACTGATCGCCGGCACCACGCTGTACCTGCCGGTGTTCGTGCCGGGCGCGGGCTTCTCGGTCGGGGACGGCCATGCGGTGCAGGGCGACGGCGAGGTCTGCCTGACCGCGATCGAGGCCTCGATGTCCGGCAGCTTCGAGCTCATCGTGCGCAAGGACCTGCGCCTCGACTTCCCGCGCGCCGAGACGCCCACGCACTGGATCACCATGGGCATGGACGCGGACCTGGACGACGCCGCCAAGCAGGCGCTGCGCGGCATGATCGCGCTGATCGTCGAAAAGGAAGGCATCGCCGCGCACGACGCCTACACGCTGTGCAGCCTGGCCTGCGACCTGCGCGTCACGCAGCTGGTGGACGGCAACAAGGGCATACACGCGATGCTCGCGAAGTCGCTGCTGGTGCGCGGCTAGCCGCGACGTCGCAGGGGCGCCTCAGGCGTCGGCCATCTCCGGCAAGGGAATGTCCCGGTACATCCGCGCCGCCTCAACTTGATTGCTTCAACACCACCTTGATGCCGAAGTGCTCATCCAGCCGGCAGGGATGGTGGTCCGCCTGGTTGGTGTCGGCCAGTTCCAGGTTGAAGAAAGACTGCGAGGCCCCGTCGAAGAACGGTCCCGCATGCCAGGCGCTGCGTGCCAGCTGGATCGCCTGGTTGCCGGGGATGTGGAAGGCGCGGATGGTCGAGGGATCGCACAGCGCCTTCGGGTCATCGGGGTCGTTGGGTGGCGCGACCGCGATCACCCAGGGCGCTCCGCCGGCCGAGCCGAGGCACTGCGTCACCTGCATGTGGCGCGTGATGTAGGAGAAGGCGAACTCGCGCCGCGCGATGTCCAGGATGTAGAAGCGCGGCGTGCCGCGGTCCAGCACCAGTTGCGCCTCGTCCGGGCCGAACAGCTTGCCGTCGGGCGAGCGTTCCAGTAGCGTGCCAAAAGGCCGGAAATTGGCATAAGTGGCTGTTTCTATTGATATTTCAAGCGTGCGTGTGGGTCCGCTCACCCCAGCCTCGCAAACCGGTCCAATCCTCCCTGGGCCGCAGGCAGGTCCCGTGCCAGTGCCTCGCGCAGCAGCGGCTCGAACACCGCGCGCTCGCTGCGAGCGATGTCGCCGCCGCCGGCGTTGTCGCGCTCGTCCTGCGCCGCGAGTTCGTCCACTTCGGCCAGCAGCGCGTCCTCGTCCAGCCGCGTCGCACGCCCGCCCTGCAGCACCACCTCGCCCGCGACCAGCACCGTGTCCACCGCATGCGCGGCCTCGTACATCACCAGGTGGCTGTAGGTCTCGCCGCGCGGGTGCCAGTCCAGCCCGCGCAGGTCCAGCAGCGCGAGGTCGGCGGCCGCGCCAGGCATGAGGGTGCCCAGCGGCGGCGCATCGGCGAGCCCGGCGTGCGCGGTGGCGAAGATGCGCGCCCCGCCGGTGGTCGCCATCGCGAAGGCGGCGCGCGAGTCCACCCAGTGCGCGTGGTCGATGTCGGTCACGCGCGACAGCAGCGAGGCGAACTTGGCCTGTTCCAGCACGCTCATGGACGCGCCGCTCTGGCCGTCGGTGCCCAGCCCGACGTTCACGCCGGCGGCGCGCAGCCGCGCGAGCGGGGCGATGCCGCTGCCCAGGTGCAGGTTGCTCACCGGGTTGTGGCTCACCGTGGCGCCGCGTTCGGCCGCGAGTTCCATGTCGCGCGGGGTGCACCAGACGAAATGCGCGAACGAGGTGCCCGGCCCCACCAGGCCGTGACGGTCCATGTAGCCGACCATGCTGCCGTTCGCGTCGGGCGGCACCATCAGCGCCTGGGTGCGCGCCTCCAGCAGGTGGGTGTGCAGCCCGATGCCGTGCGCGCGCATGAACTCGCCGGCGAGCGCGAGCAGGCGCGCCGAGCAGCGTTGCGGCCCGTCCACGCCCAGCACCACCCCGACCAGCGGGTCGCCGCGCCAGCGTCCGAGCAGCTCGCCCATCGCCTCGAAGTAGGCCTCGGGCGCGGGCTTGGACATCGCCTGCCAGCGCGCACGCACCGCGGGCGGCAGCCGCGCCGGATCCAGCGGGAGGGACTGCAGGTAACTGAGGTCGTCGTACATCGGCGCGACCAGCGAGCGCATGCCGATGTCGCGGTAGGCGGTGAGCGCCGTGCCCACCGGCTCCACGCCGGGCAGCGCCCCGTAGCGCAGGTGGTCCACCTGCGCGGTGATCCCGCGCCTGAGCATCTCCAGCGCATGCAGCAGGCACGCTGCGCGCACCATGGCCATGCTGCGCGGCACCGGCCGCGCCATGGCCTGCATCACGAACAGGTCCAGCGGTTCGCCCGGCACCGTGCCGCGCAGCAGCGCCGAGTAGGAATGCGAATGCGCGTTGACCAGCCCGGGGATGGCCAGCCGTCCCGGGGCCTCGATGGTCTCGAACGGTTCGCTGAAGAACGGCGCGCCACCGGGTCCGGTCAGGGCGGCGATGCGCCCGTGCTCGATCCAGATGTCGCGCCGCGACGGCGCCGCCTCGCCGGCGTGCGCCAGCACCTCCGCGCCGCGGATGAGGCGGCGCCCGGCCGCGGCGGAAGGCATGGCCTTGCTCAGAGCGTGCGCTGGCCCCGCGGGGGCAGGAAGCTCGAGTTGAAGATCTGGTCGGGGTTGGGCATGGTCTTGAGCGCGAAGGCCTTGGCCACGTCCTCGACCACGGTCTCCAGGCGCAACTTGTTCACCTCGCCTAGGCCCTTGGAACGGACGTTGTCGGTGACCACGAAGTTCTCGAACAGCCCGCGCAGCCGGCGTATCTCGGTGGCTTCGTCCACCAGCGGCTCGCGCGCCTTGATGAACTTCACCGCGGCCGGGTAGTCGGCGATGGTCTCCTTCATCGCGCGGTTGAAGGCGCGCAGGAACGAGGCGACCGCCTTGGGCTGCTCGGCGGCGAACTTGGGATTGACCAGGATGGCGTTGCCGAAGGCGCGCACGCCGTAGTCCTTGTAGTAGAACACCTTGAGCTCGCCTTCCTTGGCGCCCACCGCCATCGCGGAAATGACGCCGCTGGGCTGGTAGCCGGTGACCACGTCGACCTGGCCGCGCACCAGCATCGTTTCGCGCAGCGCCGGGTCCATGGACTGCCACTTCACGCTCGCCGGGTCGATGCCCTGCGCGCGCGCGAACAGCGGGAACAGCTTGCGCCCCGCGTCGAATATCGGCGCGCCGAAGGTCTTGCCCACCAGCTGTTTCGGTTCGGTGATGTTGGACTTGGTCAGCGCCATCGCCGCTGCCGGCGTCGCGTCCATCACCATGTACACCGCCTGCACGCGCGAGGCGGGGTTGGTGCCGTTGTTGGCGAGGAACTCGATCAGCGCGCTGGTATCGCCATAGCCCATGTCGTAGGCCGACGAGGCGGTGCGGCTGACCGCCAGGGCGGAACCCGCGCCCGGGTCGAGTTGCACCTCCAGGCCCTCCTCCTTGAAATAGCCCTTGGCCTGCGCCAGGAAGAACGGGGCCACCTGGCCGTCGATGCGCCAGTCGAGCTGGAAGCGCAGCTTGGTCTGTGCCTGGACGCCGCCGGACAGGGCGGACAGCGAAGCGGCGATCGCGCCGAGCAGCAGGGTGCGCGTGGCGGTGCGGCGCAGGGCGGTGGTGACGGGGTGCAGCAAGGACATGACGTGGTCTCCTCGTATCGTTGGGTCCTGCGGCCCGCAGCTACCCGCAGTCGGCACACCGACCGGCGAATCGCCCGGGATCAAACTGGTAGGAAAGGACTGCAGCAAGCTCCATGCCCAATGGCGCTTGTCCGAAGCGGGGCCGCTCCAAGGGCACAGACGCAGGGTACTGCGGCCAGCGCGCACCGGCGAGGGGCGTTTGCATGATTTTGGCACGGGCTGCTGATCGCCACCCGGTCAGGCTGGCTTTGACCTGGCCCGCCGCTGCGGATGCCGGGAACAATTTGTTAGCACTAGCTAACCGGTAAAGGCCCGCTGATCTATTGCCGGGCCTAGCGCAATGTCGCGGCTAGCCAGTCGGCCATGGCCGGCACCATGTCCATGTTGCGGTTGCACAGGGAGTGGCCACCGTCGGCGTATTCGTGCACGTCCACGGTGCCGCCTGCCTCCCTGCGAATCAGTTCGACCTCCTCGCGCTCGACCAGCGGGTCCTGTCCGCCGTGCACCAGCAGGATGGGGCAGCGGATGCGGCCGAGCTTGCCGTCCAGCGAGCCGTGCGCGCGGATGTAGCCGCGCAGCTCGGAGAAGGTCGCCATGCCGTACAGGTCGCGAGCCTCCTCGCGCACGTCCACGGGGGCCGAGGGACTGGACTTGCGCCGGAAGTCGTAGCCGCCGGAGAGGGTCACCAGCGCGCGCACCCGCGGCTCCTCGGCCGCGGCCAGCAACGCGAGGTTGCCGCCGGTGCTCTGGCCCCAGAGCGCGATGCGCGAGGCATCGACGTCGGGCTGCGTGGCCAGCCAGTCGAACACCGCCGACACCACCGCCGGGAAACGCTCCAGCCGCAGCGGCGCGCCGCCGTTCTTCACCGACAGCTCGCCTTGTCCCGGCCCGTCGATCGCCAGCACCGCGATGCCGCGCGCCAGCAGCGCGCTGCCCCAGTGGTGCAGTTCCTCCTTCACCGAGTTCGCGCCGGGCACCTGGACCGCGAGCGGGAACGGTCCCTTGCCCGCGGGCAGGCGCAGGTAACCGGGCAGCGCGTCCACGCCGCAGTGCGCGCGCCCGCAGGGCACGCGCACCAGCGTCACCTGCGGCGTGAGCAAGGGCGCGGCGCGGCGGTACAGTGCGACGCGCTGCGCCTGCCCCTCGCGCCGTCGTGCGTCCTCGGGCCGGGTGAACAGCTGCGCGAAGTGGTACAGCAGCGCGGCGCGCAGCAGGTGCTCGCCGGCGCTGGTGTGGCGTCCCGCGGCCTCCGCCGCCTCGCCCAGCAGGCGGAAGCGCTCGGCCGCATCGCGCCAGGCGTCGTACCAGGCGTGGAAGCTCGAGATGCGCGCGACGATGCGCTGCAGCTCGCTGTGGTCCAGCTGCGCGCCGATGGCCGCGCGCGACAGCCGGAAGAACAGCTCGGTGCGCGACACCTGCTCGGCGCCGAGCAGGCGGATGAAGGTGTCCACCGTCCGGTAGAACTGGTCGGCTTCCTGGTGGTCTGCTTGTTCGTCGCTCAATTCCGTCTCCCTTGTGGCCGTGGCCGGGCCGGCCGCGCGCGGCATGTTTCCGGCCATTGTGACATCCGGGCGCGGGCGGGGAGCGACAGCGGCGGCCGCACCTTTCTCAGGTGGTGATAGCCCGCTACGACATGCCCGGGGTGAGGGCCTACAATGTTTTTCCGTCCATCGCCCCGGCCCCGCCCATGTCCGCCCTCGACAAGACCGACGACCTGTTCGACCCCGCCACCTACGCGGCGCTGCGCCGGCCGCTGCTGGAAGCCAGCGGCCTGCCGCCCGCGGCCTACTACGACCCGGCGTTCTACGAGCGCGAGCGGCGCGCGATCTTCTGGTCGGGCTGGGTGCTGGTGGGACGCGCCGACCGGCTGGCGAAGAAGGGCGACTACTTCACCATCGAGTTCGCCGGCGCGCACCTGATCGTGCTGCGCGACCTGCAGGGCGGCATCCGCACCTACGCCAACACCTGCCGCCACCGCGGCGCCAAGCTGCTGGAGGGCGAGGGCAACTGCCGCGCCATCGTCTGCCCCTACCACTCGTGGACCTATGCGCTGGACGGCAGCCTGCGCGGCCACGCCGGCATGGAAAAGACCGAGGGCTTCGACGCCACCGCCAGCGGCCTGCACGCGGTGCGCACCGACACCTGGGGCGGCTTCGTGTTCGTGTGCCTGGACCCGGCCGCGCCGGAGCTGGCCGCGTGGCTGGGCGACCTGCCGCAGCGCCTGGAAATGTACGGGCTGGACGAGATGGTGCAGACCCGCCGCAAGGAGTTCCGCGTGCGCTGCAACTGGAAGCTCTGGGTGGAGAACTACATGGAGGGCTACCACGTGCCCACCGTGCACCGCTCCACCATCAGCAAGATGCAGGAGATCAACCACGCAGAGGACCCGCCGGCGCGCGGCCAGTTCAACACCATCCACGAGCAGCACAAGGGCACGCTCGCGCTGCTGGACGGCGACTCCGGCTTCCCGGCCATCGAGACCCTGGCCGCGCACGGCGCGGACGGCGCCGGCAGCCGCTTCATCCTGGTCTACCCGATGGGCATGGTCGCGCTCACCATCGACTGCATGTGGACCTTCGAGTGCCACCCGCAGGGCCCGGAGGAGACGCTGGTGGTGCACACCTCGTGCTTCCCGAAGTCGCGCGTCGCGCGCGAGGACTTCGAGCAGCTCGCGGCCAACTACTACAAGCGCCAGGACATCGTGGTGCGCGAGGACAACGAGGTCTCGGAGATGCAGCACCAGGGCCTGCGCTCGCCGTTCGCCTCGGCCGGGCGCTACTCGCACAAGGAAAAGATCGTGCACGCGCTGGACAACTGGGTGGTGGACCGCGTGCTGGGCACCAAACCGCCGGTTCAACCGCATGTTCGACTAGAAGCCGTGGGCTGAGCCCCGCGCAGAGGAGAGGATCCAATGAGCAACGCACACATCGACGCCCGCCCCTACGCGCTGGACTGGGACGTTTCCGAGACCGCGCTGATCGTGGTCGACATGCAGAACGGCTTCCTCAAGCCGGGCGGCTACTTCGACAAGGTCGGCTACGACCTGTCGCACTCGCCGCGCACCATAGGCATGGTCGCCCGCTCGGTCGAGGCCGCGCGCAAGGCGGGCATGCAGGTGGTGTTCATCCAGAGCGGCTGGGATGCGCGCCACCTCTGGGTGGGCGGGCCGGACGCGCCCATGTACCACAAGTCCGAGGCGCAGATCCTGATGCGCCAGCACCCGGAGATCGGCAAGACCCTGATCACCGAGGGCAACTGGGACTACGAGATCGTCGACGAGTTGAAGCCGCGCGAGGACGAGCTGGTGGTGCGCAAGTCGCGCTACTCGGGTTTCGCCGGCACCAACCTCGACCAGGTGCTGCGCGCGCGCCGCGTGCGCAACCTCGCCTTCACCGGCGTGGCGACCAATGCCTGCGTGGAGACCACGCTGCGCGAGGCCTTCCACCGCGAGTACTTCGTGATGCTGCTGGAGGACGCCACCCACCACGCCGGCCCGCAGTACCTGAAGGACGCGACCGTGTGGAACATCCTCACCTTCTTCGGCTGGGTCACCACCACCGAGGCCTTCGAGCAGGCGCTGGCGCCGGCGCGCGCTGCCTCCGCTACGGCGGCTGCGGCTTGAGCTGCACTGGCTGGTAACGAGCCGCGCATGCCCACGATAGGTTTCTACGGCCTGGGCACCATGGGCTACGCCATGGCGTCGCGGCTCGCCGGCGCCGGCCTGCCGGTTGCGGTGGCGGACAGGGACGAGGCGCTGGTCGCGCGCTGGCGCGGAGAGCATGCGGCGGCCACGCACGCGCCCGACTCCGCCGAGGTGGTGATCAGCTGCGTCACCGACGAGCCGGCCGCGCGGTCCCTGCTGCTGGGCGAGGGGCTCCTGTCCCGCGCCGGCGCCGGACAACTGTTCATCGACCACACCACCACCTCGCCGGCCTTCGCGCGCGAGGCGGACGCGCTGGCCGCCGCGCGCGGCGCCGCCTTCATCGACGCGCCGGTGTCCGGCGGCGCTGCCGGCGCCAGGGACGGCAGCCTGTCGGTGATGGCCGGCGGCGAGGACGAGGCGGTGCGCCTCGCCTCCACCGTGCTGAAGCACTACGCCGCGCGCATCACGCCGCTGGGCGCGAGCGGCGCGGGCCAGGTCGGCAAGCTCTGCAACCAGGTGGCGATCGCCGGCATCGTGCGCGGCCTCGCCGAGGCGGTGGCGCTGGCGCGCGCCGCGCACCTGGACGAGGCGGCGCTGCTGGACGCGCTGGCCGTGGGCACGGCGCGCTCCAACCAGCTGGAACAGCACCGCGACAAGCTGCTGGATGCGAAGCAGGGCTTTGCCGCCAGCTTCGAGTGGCTGGACAAGGACCTGGCCCATGCCCTGGACGAGGCCGCCGCGCACCGCGCGCCGCTGCCGATGGCGAAGCTGGTCAAGGACATGCTCGGCCGCCGCCCGGTCGAGCCGGTGGGCCTGGCGCGCCGCAAGACGACCTGAACGCTTACCGACCACAACCCGTCCGGATACCCCATGGCCCTGCAGATCGCGCGCTTCGACACCGCCAACCAGGATGACGTCAGCGGGCTGGCGGCCGCGATCGCGGGGTTCGGCGCAGACCGCATCGCGCGCATCGCGGTGTTCCTCAAGGTCGAGGGCGACTACGACGACGGCTCGCGCGAGCGCGCCCGCGCGGCACTGGAGAAACTGGTCGCCGACACCGGCCTCGCGGACCGCGCGCAACTGCTGACCGCAGTCGGCTGCGAGGGCGTGTCCACGCCCTTCGGCTATGCGCTGGTGCAACTGAAGGACCAGCCGCCTTCCAGCGGCACCGCCCCGCGCCTCGCGATGGGCGTGGCGCGCAGCGATGCGCCGCCGGCCGACGAGCTGGATTCCGCGGTGCTCGCGCACCGCGTCGCCGACACGGTGCGTGCCGCGGTGGCGGACGCGGGCCTTTCCATCGACCAGGTGGCGATGTGCTTCGTCAAGGTGCCGCAGCCGCCGGCGGGCGCGGGCCGCGCGCA
>CAIVVS010000238.1 GCA_903909415.1 uncultured Pseudomonadota bacterium
AGGGCTTGAGCAGGCCGCTGCGGCCCTGCGCCTCGTGCAGCGTGGCCACGCCGTACTTGCCGATCTCGTCGATGACCGCGCTGTCGGCGCGCGGGATGTTCCTGACTGCGATGCTCATCTCGTTTCTCCTCGTCACGTGCGCTCGTATCGCCCAGGCTCAGGCCTGCAGCGCCTGCTTCAGCCGCGGGAACACCTTGTGCGCGTTGCCCTCGAAGATCTTGTGCTTGTCCTCGGACGACAGGCCGGTGGCGGCGTCGATGTAGCGCTTGGTGTCGTCGTAGTAGAAGCCGGTCTCCGGGTCGATGCCGCGCACCGCGCCCACCATCTCCGAGGCGAACAGGATGTTGTCCGCCGGGATCACCTTGAGCAGCAGGTCGATGCCGGGCTGGTGGTAGACGCAGGTGTCGAAGAACACGTTCTTCAGCAGGTGCTCCTTCAGCGGCGGGCGCTTCATGTCCTGCGCCAGGCCGCGGAAGCGGCCCCAGTGGTAGGGCGCGGCGCCGCCGCCGTGCGGGACGATGAACTTCAGCGTCGGGAAGTCGCGGAACAGGTCCGAGGTCAGGAACTGCATGAAGGCGGTGGTGTCCGCGTTCAGGTAGTGCGCGCCGGTGGTGTGGAAGCAGGCGTTGCAGCTGGTGCTCACGTGCACCATCGCCGGCACGTCGAGTTCCACCATCTTCTCGTACAGCGGGTACCACCAGCGGTCGGTCAGCGGCGGCTCCTTCCAGTGCCCGCCGGACGGGTCGGGGTTCAGGTTGCAGCCGATGAAGCCCAGTTCCTTCACGCAGCGCTCCAGCTCGGGAATGCAGGTTTCCGGCCTGACCCCGGGGGATTGGGGCAGCTGGCAGACCGCGACGAAGTTCTTCGGGTACAGGCCGCAGACGCGGTGCACCAGGTCGTTGCACAGCATGGACCAGTCCGCGCTCACCTTGGCGTCGCCGATGTGGTGCGCCATGAAGCTCGCGCGCGGCGAGAAGATGGTCAGGTCGGTGCCGCGCTCGCGCTGCAGCTTGAGCTGGTTCAGCTCCACCGACTCGCGCAGTTCGTCATCGCTCACCTTGAGCTCGGACGCCGCCGGGCCCCCGGACTTGCCGATGGCGTCGATCTGGCGCTTGCGCCATTCCTCGACCTGCTTGGGGGCGGTGGTGTAGTGGCCGTGGCAATCGATGATCATGTTCGGGTTCCTGCGTGGATGGGGAGGTGCTGCGCGTCCCGGGCTTCCGGGCGGCGCCGGCAGCGCGCATTATCGTCCCGCCCGCGCGCCGGGAGACGGCGCCCCGGCGTTGCGGACGCCGATTATCGCCGCCGCGAATCCGATCCGCTTCGGCATCGCGCCACTAGCTGCTATAGCATTGCGGCATTCCCCGGGCATTGGACGGCGGGTGGAGGAGGAGGGTCATGGACCTCAAGCAGCTGGGCTATTTCGTGCACGTCGCGGAACTGGGCAGCTTCACCAAGGCGGCGGCGCTGCTGGAAGTCGCGCAGCCGGCGCTGTCGCGCCAGGTACGCAGCCTGGAGGTGGAGCTGGGGCAGAACCTGCTCTACCGCAACGGCCGCGGCGTGAGCACCACCGAGGCCGGCAAGCGACTGCTCGCGCACGGGCGCGGCATCCTGCAGCAGGTCGAGCGCGCGCGCGACGAGCTGGACGACGTCAAGGGCGCGCCGGTCGGGCACCTGGTGGTGGGCGCGCCCCCCAGCGTCGCGCGACTGCTGTCGGTGCCGCTGGTGCGCGAGTTCCGGCGCCGCCACCCCAAGGCCACGCTCGGAATCGTCGAGGGCCTGTCCACCTACATGCACGAGTGGCTGTTGATGGGCCGCATCGACATCGGCCTGCTCTACAACCCGGTGCCCTCGCCCGCGGTGGACCTGCAGCCCTTCATCGAGGAGGACCTGTACCTGATACGGCCGCGGCGCGACCTGGGCGCCGCGCGCAGGACCGCATTGCAGCAGGGCGCGGCGGTGGTGCGCCAGCCGCTGGCGCTGCGCGAGCTGCCGGGCTTCCCGCTGCTGATCCCCAGCCGGCCGCACGCCATCCGCATGTTCGTCGAGACCCAGCTCGCGCATGCCGGGCTGCGCCCGCAGGTGGCGATGGAGATCGACGGCGTGCCGGCCATCCTCGACCTGGTGGCCGAGGGCTACGGCTATGCGGTGCTGCCGCTGAATGCGATCCGCGGGGCCGGGGTGGGCTCGGGTGCGGACTCGGGCACGGCGGCCGGCGCGGGCAGCGTCGCGGTGGCGCGTCCCGCGCTGTACGCGCAGCCGATCGCGCGTCCGCGCCTGCGCTCGCGCCTGGCGCTGGCCCTGCCGGCGCAGCGCCCGCTCACGCCGCTGGCGCGGGCGACACGCGCGCTGATCGAGGAAGTCGGCGCGCGGGTGCTGAAGGGCTGACCGGTGCCTGCGGCTACTTGCCGCCCGCGGCGGACTCGCGCGCCAGCGGCAGCAGCCGCTCCATGTCGGCCTTGAGGTAGTCGTCGAACTCGCGCAGGGTGCGGATGCGCGTGCCCAGGCCCAGGGTGCGGTAGCGCTCCTTCACCTCCGGGTCGTCGGAGATCTCGCGGATCTGCTGCGCGAGCAGCTCCATCACCGGCGCCGGCACCTTCGACGGCGCGAGGAAGCCGTACCAGGTCGCGTACTCGTAGCCCGGGATGGCGGTGGCCGCCACGCTGGGAATCTGCAGCGGCGCGCTGATGCCCTCGGGCGAGGTGACGGCCAGCGCCTGCAGCTTGCCCTCGCGCACCTGCGCCAGCTGGAAGGCCAGCGGCACGAAGTTGGCCTGGATGCGCCCGCCCATCAGGTCCGCGGTGATGTCCGAGGACACCTTGTAGGGGATGTGGGTCATGCTGATGCCGGCGCGCTTGGCGAAGTAGGCGCCCGCCATGTGGGTGGCCGAACCGATGCCGGCCGAGCCGTAGTTGATCGAGCCGGGCTTCTGCCTGGCCAGCGCGATGAACTCCGCCAGCGACTTCACGCCCAGCTGCGGGGCGACGATCACCACCGACGAGGACTCGGCCACCAGCGCGACGCCGGCGAAGTCCTTGATCGTGTCGTAGGGCAGGTTGTCGTACAGCGCCGGGTTGACCGAGTGCTGCGAGTTGGCCATGAACAGCGTGTAGCCGTCCGGCGCGGACTTGGCCACCGCGGCGGCGGCGATGGTGCCGCCCGCGCCCTGCCGGTTGACCACGATGAACTGCTGCCCGAGGCGCTTGGACAGGCGCTCGGCATAGATGCGGCTGATGATGTCCACCGCGGTGCCCGCCGACACCGGCGCGATCACCTGCACGGTGCGCGACGGATAGCGTTCCTGCGCGTTGGCGCCGCAGGCGCACAACAGCGCCAATGCGGCCAGGCTGGCCTTGATCTTCATGCTTCCCCCTCCTTGTGGCCGGCCGCGCTTTGGTCGCGCTTCTGTGGCCGGGTTGCCTGCTTCGTTCGTACTGGCGGATCCAGTCCCGGGCACTCGACCCCGCGGGGATCAGCCCTCGAGGATGACGGCGCGCACCGGCGAGGCTTCCGCGCCCACCAGTTTCAGCGGCAGCGCCACCAGCGTGACGCGCTTGCTGCTCGCCTGGTCCAGGTTGTTCAGGTAGGGCATGGTGACCACGCCGGCCTCGCTGAAGGTGCGC
>CAIVVS010000239.1 GCA_903909415.1 uncultured Pseudomonadota bacterium
CCTGAAGGAAAACCCCGGCCAGGGCGCGCTGCCGCTGATGTCCGACCTCTACCTGTGCATGAACGTGTCGCTGGTCGACAAGATCATCGAGGACCACCCGGACAAGGCGCGTTTCTACGTCGGCTACACAGGCTGGGCGCCGGGCCAGCTGCTGAACGAGGTCTCCCGCGGCGGCTGGCATGTGATGAACGTCGAGGAAGAGATCCTGTTCCGCAAGGACACCCAGAACCTCTGGGAGGAACTGGTGCAGCGCGCCTCGCGCATCACCGCATCCAACGACCGGGACGGGCGCCTGTTCCCCGCCGGGCTGCAGCTGCTGAACTAGCCTCGCGCGCCGGCGCCCGTCACGGGCATATCCGGCGCAATCCGCCGACGGGCGCCGCCTATAATCGCGGGCACGCAACCGGAGGAGGAGAACCCCAATGCGAACCTGCGCCCATGTCGCGACCATGCAGGCCGCCCTCGCGGCCGTCGCGCTGTTTGCCGGCCCGCCCGCCGTTGCCCAGCAGTACCCGTCCAAGCCGGTCAAGTTGCTGGTGACCATCCCGCCCGGCGGCGCACCCGACATCGCCGGGCGCGTGATCGCCGAGCGCCTGGCCGCCGGCCTGGGCCAGCCCTTCGTGGTCGAGAACCGCGCCGGGTCCAACGGCAACATCGCGATGGAACTGGCGGCGCGCGCCGCGCCTGACGGCTACACCATCGTGATCGCGGCCGACAGCATGGTGGCGATCAACCCGCACCTGTACACCAGGATGCCGCTGGACACGCAGAAGGACCTCGTCCCGGTCACCGGTGTCGCCACCAACCAGTTCGTGCTGACCATCAACCCGTCGGTGCCGGCGAGGAACTTCCGGGAGTTCATCGACTACGCGCGCACCGCCAACCCGGTGCTGGCGTATGCGTCGGGCGGCAACGGCAGCCAGCACCAGATGGCGATGGAAATGCTCAAGGCGCGCGCCGGCATCAACCTCACCCACGTGCCCTACAAGGGCGGCGCGCCGGCGACCACGGCGACGGTGGCGGGCGAGGTTTCCGGCATGTTCGCCGGCACCTCCAGCGCCGGCCAGGTGCGCGCCGGCAAGCTGCGCGCGCTGGCGGTGACCGGCAAGGCCCGGTCCGCGGCCTTCCCGGACCTGCCGACCATAGGCGAGGTCTACCCCGGCTATGAGCTCACCATCTGGCTGGCGCTGTTCGCGCCCGCCGGCACGCCCGAGGCGGCGATGGCGCGGTTGCGCGAGGAGGCGCACAAGCAGCTGGGCACGGCGGAAGTGAAGCAGCGCCTCGCCGGCGCCGGCGGCCTGGAACCCTGGCCCGCCGGACGCGAGGAAGTCACCGCCGCGATACGCAGCGACTACGAGAAGTACGGCAAGCTGGTCAAGCAGATCGGCGCGAGCCTGGACTGATCCCGGCCGGGCCTCCCGTCACCCGGCGTCAGTCGCGGCGCTGCGCGAACGCGATCACGTAGCCGTCGCAGTCCCGGACGGCGAACTCGCGCGTCCCGTAGGACATCACCTGGGGCGGCCAGAGCAGCTCCGCGCGTCCCTGCACCCGACTGAACACGGCATCCAGGTCCGGGACGAAGAAGTACACCGTTCCCGTGCAGCGGGGCGGACCGTCCCACAGGTCCGCCTCGGTGAACACCAGCGTGCCGCCTTCCAGGGTGGCGCTGATGCTGCCTTCCGGGCCGTCCGCCACCTGGAATCCGAGCACGTCCCGGTAGTACGCCCGGGTGGCTTCGCGGTCCGTGCATCTGAGCAGCAGGTTCATGCGCGCCGGGGCCCCACCGCGTCAGTTCGGCTTGCCGAACTTCAGCTTGCCGCCGTGCATTTCCACCAGCACGGTGTCCTTGGGGCCGAAGCGGCCTTCCAGGATCTCGCGTGACAGCGGGTTCTCCAGCTGCTGCTGGATGGCGCGCTTGAGAGGTCGCGCGCCGTACACCGGGTCGAAGCCCGCCTTGGCCAGTTCCGCGAGCGCGGGCTCGGTCACCGACAGGCCGATCTCCAGCCGCGCCAGGCGCTCCTCCAGCCGCTTC
Source organism: uncultured Pseudomonadota bacterium (assembly GCA_903909415.1). Next base: position 2,033 of record CAIVVS010000239.1, read on the forward strand.
AACTGGATGCGCGCGATTCCCTGGATGTTCTTCTCGTCCAGCGCGTGGAACACGATCAGCTCGTCGATGCGGTTCACGAACTCCGGCCGGAAATGCGTCTTCACCTCGGCCAGCACCGCGGTCTTGACCAGCCCCGGGTCACTGCCGGACATGGCCTGGATCATCTGCGAGCCGAGGTTCGAGGTCATCACGATCACCGTGTTCTTGAAGTCCACGGTGCGGCCCTGTCCGTCGGTCATGCGGCCGTCGTCCAGCACCTGCAGCAGCACGTTGAACACGTCGGGGTGGGCTTTTTCCACCTCGTCGAGCAGCAGCACGCTGTAGGGTTTGCGCCGCACGGCCTCGGTCAGGTAGCCACCCTCCTCGTAGCCCACATAGCCCGGGGGCGCGCCGATCAGCCGCGCCACCGAATGTTTCTCCATGAACTCGCTCATGTCGATGCGGATCAGGTGGTCCTCGGAGTCAAACAAAAAGCCCGCGAGGGTTTTGCACAGCTCGGTCTTGCCGACACCAGTGGGGCCCAGGAACAGGAAGGAGCCGGTCGGGCGGTTCGGGTCTGACAGGCCGGCGCGGGAGCGCCGAATGGCGTTGGCTACCGCGGTGATGGCTTCGTCCTGACCCACCACCCGCTGGTGCAAGCGGGCTTCCATCAGCAGCAGCTTGTCTTTTTCGCCCTGCAGCATCTTGGCCACCGGGATGCCGGTGGCGCGGCTGACCACCTCGGCAATTTCTTCGGCGCCGACCATGGTGCGCAGCA
>CAIVVS010000240.1 GCA_903909415.1 uncultured Pseudomonadota bacterium
ATCCGCCTACGAGAAGCTGCGCGGGCGCACCGACGCGCGCCAGCCGGCGCAGTCCGACGCGGCGCAGGCGCCTTCCCGTACCGGGCAACCGGCGGGACAACCGCCGCGCGGCATGGACATGCCCGCGCCGTCCCGGCCCCAGGACTCGTCATCGTCGGGCGCCGGCAGTGCGATCGGCGACCTGCTATTCGGCCGTACCGGGCCGCGCGGCGGCAAGCAGGACGGGCTGGTGCAGGCGGTGGCCAGGAGCGCGGCGCGCACCATCGGCTCCCAGGTCGGGCGCGAGATCATCCGCGGCGTGCTCGGTTCCATCCTCGGCGGCGGGCGCCGCCGTTGACCGCGCGGCCGGCGGACAGGCCGCGCCGCCCGTCCGCGTGAGCATCGCGCGTCGGGCCGGGAACTGAGCCGGGTGTCCGCCGCAAGCGAACGCCCCGGCGCGTGGCGCGCGCTGGGCATCCTGTTCGCCATCATCGGCGTGGTGTGCTTTTCACTGCGCCCCGGCTTCATCAAGCTCGCCTACGCCTATGTCACCGACCCGGTCACCCTGATCGCGCTGCGGATGCTGGTGTCGTTGCCGTTCTTCATCGCGGCGGCGCTCTGGTCACAGCGCAGTGCGGACCTCGCGCCGATCAGCCGGCGCGACGGCTGGTCCATCGTCGGGCTGGGCTTCCTGGGCTATTACTTCTCCAGTTTCGCCGACTTCCTCGGCCTGCAGTACGTGAGCGCGGGACTGGGGCGGCTGATCATGTTCCTCTACCCGACCATGGTGGTGATGCTGTCCGCGGTGTTCCTGGCCAAGCGCCCCACGCGGCGCGAACTCGCGTCGCTCGCGCTCAGCTACGGCGGCATCGCGCTGGTGCTGGCGCACGCGATCGACGGCCAGAACGCCAACCTGCCGCTGGGAGCGTCGCTGGTGTTCGCCAGCGGCCTGGGCTACGCGATCTACCTGGTGGCCGGCAGCGGCGTGGTGCAGCGGGTCGGCTCGGTGCGCTTCACCGCCTATGCGATGAGCGTGTCCAGCATCGCCTGCATCCTGCAGTTCCTCATCCTGCGGCCGATGTCGGCGCTGGACCTGCCCGCGCCGGTGTGGTGGCTCGCGCGCGCCATCGGCACGCTGTCCACCGCCCTGCCCACCTTCCTCACCGCCGAGGCGCTGCGCCGCGTCGGCGCGAACCAGGTGGCGCTGGTCGGCTCGCTCGGGCCGCTGGTGACCATCGCCTTCGGCTGGCTGGGCCTGGGCGAATCGCTGGGCGCCTGGCAGCTCGTCGGCGCGGGCCTTGTGCTGGCCGGGGTGATGCTGGTGTCGCTGCGCAAGTAGCTTGCGCGTCCGGGTCCCGCGTGGGCCGCATGTTGCATCGGTGAAACACCCGCCAGCACCATCCCGTGCCGCACCTGCGAGGCGGGCGCTGGCACAATGCCGGCTCGCTGAACGACTCGGGAGCACGCACATGGATCTGGGAATCAAGGGCAAGTCCGCGCTGGTCTGCGGCGCGAGCAGGGGACTGGGGCGCGCCTGCGCGCTGTCGCTGGCCCGCGAAGGCGCGCGCGTGACCATCGCCTCGCGCACCCCGCAGTCGCTCGAGAAGACCGCGGACGAGCTGCGCTCGCTCACCGGCGCGACCATCATCGCCGTGGCCGCCGACGTCACCACCGAGGAAGGCCGCAAGACGCTGCTGGCCGCCTGCCCCGACCCGGACATCCTCATCACCAACGCGGGCGGCCCGCCGGCCGGCGACTTCCGCAGCTTCACCCACGACGACTGGATCCGCGCGCTGAACGCGAACATGCTCTCGCCGATCGAACTGATCAAGGCGACGGTGGACGGCATGATCGCGCGCAAGTTCGGCCGCATCGTCAACATCACGTCCGGCTCGGTGAAGCACCCGCTGGAGGTGCTCGGCCTGTCGAACGGCGCCCGCAGCGGACTGACGGGCTTCGTGGGCGGGATCGCGCGCCAGGTGGCCCGGCACAACGTGACCATCAACAACATCCTGCCCGGCTTCTATGTCACCGAGCGCTCCCGCACCACGATGACGGCGATGGGGGAGAAAAGCGGCAAGTCATTCGACCAAATGGTGACCGAACGCATCACGCACATTCCCGCAGGACGCAGCGGCGATCCGGCGGAGTTCGGCGATGCCTGCGCCTACCTGTGCAGCGCACAGGCAGGCTACATCGTTGGCCAGAACTTCCTGGTCGACGGCGGCGCCTACCCCGGGACGTTCTGAGGCAAGCGGCGACGCTGCCGGGACCTGTCGGTCAGGCCTCCAGGCCAGGCTAGTCGGCCTTGGCGCCGGAGGCCTTGACCACCTTGGCCATCGCGACGATCTCCGAGCGCAGGTAGGCGGCAAAGCTGGCGGGCGTGCTGCCAACCAGTTCCATTCCCTGGTCCGACAGCCTGGACCGCAGGTCCGGCAGTTCCAGGACCTGCACCACGCTCTGGTGGATGCGATCGACCACGTCACCGGGCGTCGCCGCAGGGGCGAGCAGTCCGAACCACGCCACGATCTCGTAGCCGGGCACGCCCGCCTCGGCGATCGTCGGCACGTCCGGCAACAGCGGCGAACGCCGCCTGCCGGTAAGCCCCAGCGGCTTGAGCTTTCCACTGCGGATGTGCGGCAGGGCCGGGGGGAAGTCGACGTACATCAGTGATATACGACCGCCGAGCAGGTCTGTCATTGCCGGCTGGCTTCCCTTGTACGGCACGTGGATGATGTCCGCGCCGGAGAGTGTCTTGAACAGCTCACCGGCCAGGTGCAGCACCGTGCCGCTGCCGGAGGAGCCGTAGGTCAAGGTCCCCGGCCTGGCCTTGGCCAGGGCCACCAGTTCCCGGACATTGCTCGCGGGCACCGAACTGCTGGCCACCAGCACGTGCGGGCTCGTCGCGAGCAGCGTGATGGCGGCAAAGTCACGGACGGGATCGTAGGGCAGCTTGCTGTAAAGGCTCACGTTCGTGGCGATCCCGGTCGCCGCCAGCAGGATCGTATAGCCGTCGGGCGCCGCGCTGGCAACGCTGCCATAGGCCACGTTGCCGCCGGCACCGAGGCGGGTCTCGACGAGAACCTGCTGGTTCCACCGGTCCCCGAGCTTCTCGCCGACGAGGCGCGCCAGCGTGTCCGGCGTTCCCCCGGGCGGGAACGGCACGATCAACCGCACCGGCTTGGCGGGGTAGTCCTGGGCCCACGACGGAGCGCCGGTCAGCACGCCCAGCGCCGAAACTGCAGCTGCCATCCATCTCACGACGTTCATCTCGCCCTCCGTTGTCAAACTGCAGGAAATCCCTTGCCCGCCGACAGCATGGCTGCGGTGCGCATGGCCGCGGCCATGCTGCTGTGGTCCGCGATACCCTTGCCCGCGATGTCGAACGCCGTGCCGTGCGCCACCGACATGCGCACGTAAGGCGTCCCCAGGATCAGCGCGCAGTTGCCGGCGAAGCGCCAGGTCTTGACCGCGATGTGGCCCTGGTCGTGGTAGTGGGCGAGTACGCAGTCGAACTCGCCGTCGATGCACTGCCGGAATATGCTGTCGGCAGGTACCGGACCGACCACCCGGATGCCCTTTGCCGCGGCGTCGGCGACTGCCGGCGCGATCTGCTCCCTTTCCTCCGGCCCGTGGCAATGCGGGTTCAGGCCTGCGACGCCGATGCGCGGCTCGGCGATTCCCCAGGACTTCAGCGATGCGTCGAGCAGGTGGATCAGGGCGGAGACGTTCTTCCTGGTGACCAGCTCCAGCATCTCCCGCAGGGTCAGGTGGTCGGTCAGGTGCGCGACGCGCAGGGGACCGGTGATCAGGAAAAGGTGCGTCGGCCCCGACGGAGGCGACTGCTCCTTGCGCCCGCCGGCGCGGATCGCCTCGCTGTTGATCGGCCCCTTCACGATCGCCTTGGCCAGCCCCTGCTGGGCCAGCCGGGTGGCGATATCCCACCACTCCACCACGGCGCGCCCGCATGCGGGAGAAACGTGGCCGGGCGTGATGTCGGCCGGGAGCAGGCTGCCCGGGTCCAGGACATCGATGCAGCCGGGCTCGAACCTTGCCTGCTCGAACGCACTGCACGGGCGCATGGACAGGGGCGAGCGCGTCATCGCGATGGTCCTGGCAACCGTGTCGGCGTCTCCGACGAGCAAGGTCCTGCCGTATCCCTCGCCGGTGGACAGCGCCTTGACCAGGACCTCGGGCCCGATCCCGCAGGGGTCCCCGATGGTCGCCACCACGAGCGGCGCGCCGTCCAGATTCGTATCCATGTTCGCAACCATGTCGGTACCCAAGCGGACTCCTGTTCCAGCCACTGTGCCTCAGACGTTGTAGACGTCCAGCACCGTGTACACCACGTCGTTGAGCAGGACGATGCGCTTGCTGGCGATGCGCCAGGCGCCGTCGGTCCGGCGGAGCTGGTACTCGTAGGTACCGTAGTACGTGTCGGTTTGGCGGTTGCGGAAACTGCGGGTCTGCCATTTCGCGTGCACCGTCAACCCGCCGGGATGCGACGCATCCAGGATCAGGTTGCCAACCCAGTGCCAGGTCCGCGGCAACGGCGTCGATGCCGCCGACAGGCCCGAACGGATGCGCACCACCCGGTCCTCGAGGCCTCGCCGGCTGTCGTAGTAGATCAGCGAGACATCGGCCTTGGGGTCGGTCGCGAGTTCATGCTCGCTGTCCCACGCCATCAGCCAGTAGCGGCAATCAGGAAGGTACAGCGCCAGCCAGTCATCCCACCGCCTCTCGTCCAGGCAGGCCGCCTCGCGCACGAGGAGGACCTTCACTTCGACGTGCAGGGCGGGGCTGAGGGTATCGAGGTGGTCCATCGCTCAGCTTCCGCCATCCGACATCAGGCGCGACCATTCCCGGTACATGCCCGCGTACAGGTTCTCGTCCTGCACATCGGATCCCGCCGCGACGGCCGTCACGCCCAGCGGTACCACGTGCCTGGCATCGGGCAGGTCCGGCCGGCCGAGCCCACGGTCGAAGCTCTGGCGCATCGTGCCGTTCGCGGTGCAGCCTGCCTGCACCGACTCGAACACCGCGAGGTCATCAGGCGTGGCCATGCCGCTGGCGTTGAAGAAGTCCTCGTACTGCCGGATGCGCAGCTCGCGTGCCGCGGCGCTCTCTCCGCGCGGCGCGAAGCAGTGGATGCGCACCTCGGTCAGGTCCGGGGCGATCGGCCGGAATACCCGGATCTGCGTCGAGTTCTGGTCCATGAGTTGCACGTTCGGAAACAGGAAAAGGTTGCGCTGGCGCATCAGCAGCCAGTCGGCCCTGGCCTGCCCGATCCGCCCGACCAGCTCCTCGCGCCTTTCCCAAAGCGGGCGTCCCGGCGGGTCGATGATGTTCAGCCAGATCGCCGCATGCCCGTGTCCCAGGTCGTACCACCCGGTCTCCGCGCCCCAGCGTTCCCGGTCGAAGCCGGCGCGCAGCTTCTCGTCCTCGCCGGTGCGGCGGGCACGCGCGCCACGGTGCTGCAGCACCCGGACGTAGTTCTGGTGGACGATGCCGAAGTGGTAGCCGTCGACGCCGTTCTCGGCCTGCAGTTTCCAGTTGCCCCTGAACCTGTAGGTCGCGCTGCCCTTGAGGACTTCCAGACCGTCGGCCGACTGGTCAGCCAGCAGGTCGATGAAGCCACGCGCGGCGCCGAGGAACTCGGCCAGGGGCGGCACCGCGGCCTGCAGGCTTCCCCAGATGAACCCGCGATAGGACTCCGTACGCGCGATCGGCGTGAGGTCGTGTGACGCGGCTGCAAAGCCCTCGCCGTAACCGCCGGAAGGATGGTCCTTGATGTGTACGTTTCGTCCGTGGTTGTCGAACGTCCAGCCATGGTAGGGGCAGACCAGGGCCTTCCGGTTGCCCCGCTCCGTGGCGACCAGCGCGCTGCCCCGGTGCGCGCAGGCGTTGTAGAAGGCACGAACGGTGCCGTCGTCCCCGCGCATCAGCAACAGCGGACGGCGGCCTATCGTCAGCGACAGGAAATCACCCGGCTTGGCAAGCTGGCTCTCGTGCGCCAGGTACACCCAGTTTCCCTCGAACACCCTGGTCAGCTCGCGCTCGAAGATCCCGGGATCGGTGAAGGCGTCCCGGCGGACGCCGAACAGCCCCTTCTGCGGGTCATCGAGGACCAGGTCGCTGGCACGGAGATCGCTCATGCGGCGGGCCTAGCCGAAGAACGTGCCCGCGCGCAGCGCGTCGTTCAGTTCGGCCCATTTCCGCCCGGACCGGCGCGCACCCTCGAGGTAAGGTTCCGGAACGACGTGGTAGGGCGGCCTGCACGGCCCCGCCTTCATCCACCCGCCGGCGTCGGCACGCGCCTTCTCGAGCCCGATGTTGTACATCGCGAACTCCTTGAACCCGCCCGGCGGGAACATCAGCGCGGAGGCCGCGCCCTGGGCCTGGGACAGTTTCTGCGCCCTGCGCCAGTCGCCGGACTGCTTCGCCTTCGCGACTTCGTCCCGAAGCACCGTCACCACCTCGGGACCACAAACCGCGCCGCCGCTCCAGAACGCGGTGCAGAACTCGGGTGCCATCCTGGCAGCGCCGTAGTAATCGCTGTTGATCGGCAGGAAGCGGATGCGGGACCTGCTCGCGCCGATGTCGCGCAGCAGCGTGCCGATGCCCAGGCACTTCGCAGTGATCACCTGGGGAATGTCCGCCACCTGCGCCCAGAACGCCGCCGGATAGTCGAACTTGAACGCATCCGGATTGACGTACACGCAGATCGCCATGTCGGGACAGGCCTCGGCCACATCCTTGTAGAACTGGACGGCCACCGGGGTGCTGGCCTGGCACCACATGGGCAGGCCCAGCATCGTCCCGTCGGCGCCCGCGTCGGCGGAGAAGCGGGTGAGTTCGATGGTGTCGCGGGTGCCCATCGTCGTCGTTCCGGTGAACACCGGGACTCGCCCGCGGGCAGACTCGACCAAGGCGCCGATGAACGCCTTCTTCTCGTCCAGCGTGAGCGTCGAACCCTCGCCCAGCGTTCCCAGGCTGAGGATGGCATCGACGCCGGAGCCGATCAAGGCATCCACCACCCGGGCGGTTTCGTCCAGGTCCACCGTGTCGCGCATCCGCCAGTCATCGCTCCCCGGCTTCGCAGGCGTCGGAATGATGACCCAGGCGCCCTGCACCTGGTCGACGGTCATCAGGGGTCGCTTCTTGGCCATCACGCTTGCTCCCGTTGTCCCGCCTGCGCAGCGGAGGTTTGGTCCGGCGAGCCCATGCCCGCAAGGTGCTGCTCGAGGAAGTCGAGGCGGTCGTTGCCCCAGAACATGCCGTCGCCAACGATGATCATCGGCACGCCGAACACGCCGCGAGTGACCGCCTCCTGCTGGCTGGCGGCCAGCATCGTCCTGGCCTCGTCGGAGTTGACGAAAGCGAGCAGGTCTTCCGCGTTCCACCCCAGGTCACGCGCGACCTGGGCGATCAGGTCGTCGCTGTCAGGGTCGCCGCCCTCCCCCCAGACCCGGTGGAATGCGCGTTCGACGTAGTCCGGCGCGATTCGCAGGCGCTCCGCCAGGAAGATGCCGCTGTTCAGCCTGGGGGACAGGAAGGCCTTGGGATCGTTCATCGGCAATCCGTAGCTCCGCGCCCAACGCAGCCGGTCCTCGCGTATGTACCGCCGCTTCGCGGGAATGGCGCGGGTGGACGGTCCGGTGTTCCCGGCAGCAACCTTGGCCGCCGCCACGTCGACCGGCATGTAGCGGATGGCACAACCCCACTTCGCGGCGATGGCCCCGATGCGGCTGTTCACCAGGTAGGCGTACGGGCTGATGAAGTCGAGGAAGAAATCGATGGTCCGACCGGGCGACGCCGGCCGGCCCTCGGGCGCGCCGTGGCCCACCAGCCCCTGGGCGCCCGTACCCGCCGCCACTGCTGCATCAGCCATGTCGTCGCCCCGGTCCGGATGAGCCGTTCATGGCTGGCTCAACTGCGTGAATCCCAGGCCGCAGATCCACGCCGGGATCGGCTCGTAGCAGAAGCTGGAACCCCGGCAACCGGGCATCGCGGCCATCGCGACGATCCAGTTCTTGATCTCCCAGGCCCCGTTGCCTGCCTGGTGGACCACGTCCTCATCCGCGAGCTCCACCAGTCCATTGATGTCGCCCTCGTCCACCATCGCCATGACCCGCCGGTCAAACTCGACATTCACCTTGCCCATGTCCGCCATGCCGACCCAATGGCTGATCCCTCCGGTGCCCAGCACGACCACCCTTTCGTCGCCGGGCCAGGCCCGGATGGCGTCGCCGATCATGCTGCCCAGCTCGAGGCACCGGCTGGAGCGCACCAGCGGCGTCATGCCCGAGGAGATGTACACCGGGATCACCCGCGTGGACTCCGGCAGGGCCAGGTGCGAAGGGATCATCACCGAATGGTCCAGCGACAATGTCTTGGCGACGGACCAGTCGAAGCCATGCCGGAACCCGTAGTCCATGATGTGCGTCGCAAGCGCGGAGTTGGTGCTGAGGGCCCGACGGGGAATGCGCAGCCACGGTTCGATCGGCCCTTCCACGTCGCCGATGCCGATCAGGATGCTGGGTTGGCAGCCGGTGCCGAACATGGCGAAATGGTCGTCACCGATGACCACGGCCGTGTCCGCCTGCATTGCGGCCACTGCGGCCTTGACCCGCTCGAACGCGGCGAACACATTCGCCGCCTGGCCCGCATCGGCGGCCTCGGTGGCGCCCGTGATCAGCGGGTCGTGCGGCACGCAGAACCCACCCACTATGCTTGCCATGGCCGCACCTTCCTGCCGACCGGTGACCGGAGGTACACTCCGGCGAAGTTGTCTGGCGACGACGTTCCGCCCCCACCATGATCCGAAGCGAGGCGCCTGTGAGCATCCACATGATCGAGAAAGCGCTGTTCGACATCGCCGCAGGTCCGGGCAACACCGCGGAGTACAAGCGCGACCCGGCTGCCTTCCTCAAGCGCTATGCGCTCACCGACGAGGAAACCGCGCTGATCCGCGACCTTGACGTGCGGGAGATCATCGCCCGCGACGCCAATGCCATGCTCGCCATGCGCGCCTTTTCCTGCATCGAGGGACGTGACCGCATGCCGGAATACATGCGGCGGTTGAATACCCCGGCCTGATCCGATCGGGGCCCTCATTTCCCGAGGACCTTCTTCTCGAGCGTGGCCCACATCTTCCCGGCCTGCTGCGCGCCCTCGAGGTAACCCTCGGGAGCAATCTGGTAGGGCCGCCTGCACGGGCCTGCCTTCATCCAGCCGGCCGCGTCGACCCGCGCCTTTTCGAGCGCGATGTTGTACTTGGCGAACTCGGCGTAGTTGCCGCCCGGAAACAGCGGGGCGAGCGCCGCCTTGATGTCATGGGTCAGCGCCTTCGCGCCGGACCAGTCGCCGCTCGCCTTGGCCGCCCGGACTTCGTCCCGGAGCCTGGTGGCCACCGCCGGCCCGCAGGCGGCACCGCTGCTCCAGAACCCGGTGCAGTTCTCCGGATCGATGCGCGCCGCCGCATAGTGGTCGCCGTCGGTGGTGAGGAACCGGATGCGGCCCTTGGTGAGGCGCAGGTCGGTGAACAGTTGCGCTATGTTCAAGTACTTCGCCGCCACGACCTGGGGTATCTCCGCGACCTGCGCCCAGAACGGCCGCGGAAACTCGAACTTGAATGCCTCGGGGTTCGCGTAGACGCAGATCGCCATCTCCGGGCAGGCCTGGGCCACGTCGCGGTAGAACTGGACGGCGTTCGCCGTGTCGAGCTTGCACCACATCGGCAGACCCAGCATGGTTCCGTCCACGCCGAGGTCATGCGCCGCGCGCGTCTGCCGCACCACTTCCGCCGTGCCCATGGCGGTGGTTCCGCCGAAATAGGGGACACGCCCCCGCACCGTCTCGGCGACCGTCGCCATGAAGGCACGCTTCTCGTCCCACGACAGGGTCGCCCCCTCGCCCAGGGTACCGAGGGTGAGGATGCCGTCGACTCCCGATTGCACCAGCGCCTCGGCAACCCTGGCCGCCTCGTCCAGGTCGACGGTATCGACGGCGTCCAGGTCCGAAGCGTTGGCCCGGGACGGCGTCGGGATGATGGCCCACGCGCCGGCAACCTCTTCGACCCGGACGCGATTCTTCCTGCGTGTCATGTGCGATGCTCCCCTGCATTGGGCGCCGGCGGCGCCGGGTTTCGGTCAATCGGATGTGATCTTCGCGTCCTTGATCACCTTGGCCCAGCGCACGACCTCGCTGCGGATCAGTTCCCCGAACTCCGCAGGCGTGGTAGGGCGCGGCTCCAGGCCCGCCGTCAACAGGCGGTCGCGGGTTTCGGGACTTTCAAGGATGGCCACCAGATGCGCATTGAGCTGGTTGATGACCTCCGGCGGCGTGCGGGCGGGCGCCACGATGCCGAACCAGCTCGGGACCACGAAGCCGGGAAGTCCGGACTCCCCGATGGTGGGGATGTCGGGCGCCACCTGAGAACGTCGCGTGTCCATCGTGCCGATGGCGCGTATCTGTCCGGCCTTGATGAACCCGCGCGTCGAGGCCACATCGATGATGGCAAGCGGGATCTGGCCGCCCACCAGGTCGTTCGCCGCAGGGTTGGTCCCCTTGTACGGCACGTGGTTGAGGTCGAGGTCGGCCATGATGTTCAGCAGGGCCCCGGCCAGGTGCATGGCCGTGCCCGAGCCGCCGGAACCGAAACTGAGCTGCTTCGGCCGGGCCTTCGCGTAGGCGATCAGTTCGCGGATGTCGCGCGGGGGAAACGCATTGCTCGCCACCAGGATCAGCGGGTTGCTGGCGACGTTCGTGACGGGAGCGAAATCCCGGAGCGTGTTGTAGGGCAGGTTTGCCTGCAACGTTCCCGCGATGGTCATCGCCCCCGACACGCCGAAGCCGAACGTATGGCTGTCCGGTGCAGACTTGGCGATGGCATCGAGCCCGACGATGCCGCCTGCGCCCGATCGGTTGTCCACCACCACCGGTTGGCCCACGCGCTCGGACAGCCTCGGCGCAATGAAACGTGCAGTGATGTCCGTGCTTCCACCGGCGGGAAAGCCGACCATGAACCGCAACGGCTTGTTCGGGTAGCCCTGCGCGTGCGCCGGCAGGATGGCAGCCGGCAACGCAGCGCAAAGCACCAATGCTGCAAGAGACCCGGCAAGATGCCGCGACGGCACGCGCCTCGATAGCGAATCCTTCATCGCACTCCTCCTATACATTGCCTCGTTGTCCCCGTCTTGCCGAAACCCGCCACCCGCGCTATATGGAGTAGATGTCCAGCGGAGTGCCAATGGCGTCGTTCAACAGCAGGGTCTTCTTCTTTTCTATGCGCCAAGCCCCGGCGCCGGGAACCAACTGGTACTCGTAGGTGCCGTAGAACTGGGTGGTACGGCCCTCCTTGTAGGAGAGCACCTGCCAGTTCGCCTCGACGTCAGCCCGGCCATCGGGCCGGAACGTGGACTGGACGTTGCTCACGAAATGGCAGGTCCTGGGCAGTGGATTCGCCGCGGACGACAGGCCGGTGCGGATCCGGAAGATCCGGTCTTCGAGGCCGGACCTGCTGTTGTAGTAGATGAGCGAGACGTCCAGGTTCGGGTCCCTGGTCGATTCGTGCTCCGAGTCCCAGGCCGGTACCCAGTACTCCGCATCGCGGACGTACAAGTCGAGCCAGCCATCCCAGTCCTTGCGGTCCAGGAGCCGTGCCTCCAGCATCAGGAAGTCCTGCACGGATTCACGGCGTGGGTCGCTCATGCGCCGCCCCCTTCGCCGGTTCCGCCAGTTCCGCCGGCTGCCGCACCCGCGGACATCAGCGCCACCCAGTTGCGGTACTTGCCGACATACAGGCCCTCATCCTCGACCCAGGTGCCGCTGGAGCGCGGGTGTATTCCCAGTTCGTCCGAGAACCGGTTCCCGCCAGCCACCTGGTGGGCTGCACCGCGGCTGAGGTCGCTCCATCGCGTGGCCCTTGCAGCGAAACCCTGCTGCGACGCCGCGAACTCCGACAGGTCGTCCGGCGTCGCCATGCCGGAGGGGTTGAAGAAGTCCTCGTAGGCGCGCAGCCGCTTGCGACGCTGTTCGGGCGCCTCGCCGACGGGAGCGAGCGCGAAGCTGCGGATCTCCGTGCGGTCGACCTCGACGGGCCGGATCACCCTGATCTGCGTGCTCATCTGGTCCATGAGCAGGAGGTTGGGGAAGATGAGCACGTTGCGAAGCCGGCCGACCGCCCACTTCATGCGCGCCTCGCCCATGCGCGCGGCGATGTTCCCGCGGTCGGCATAGTTGAAGCGGTCCTGGGGATTGCTCCAGTCGCGCCAGATCAGGATGTGGCCGTGCCCCAGGTCGAAGTAGCCACCGCTGACTTCATCCGGATCGTGGTGCAGTTGCATCGTCCGGGTCTTGTCCCCGGCCGCGTCCGACTTGAGCCGGTTCTGCACCGTGGACGCATAGTTCGCGTGCACCGTGTTCGCATGGTAGGAGTCGACGCCATTCTCGGCCTGCAGTTTCCAGTTGCCGTCATATCCATAGGTGCACGAGCCCCGCAGCACCTCCCAGCCGGTCTCGGACTGGTCGACCAGCAGGTCGATGAACACCGCGGCGTCGCCCAGGTAGTCCTTGAGCGATCCGGCGCCCGGATTCAGGCTGCCGAAGATGAAGCCACGGTAGGTTTCCAGCTTGGCGAGCGGCGTCAGGCCCAGTTGACCCTTGTCGAAGGACGGTGGATAGGCACCGGTCGCCTCGTCCTTCACGGACAACAGCGCACCCGCCGACGTGAACACCCAGCCGTGATAGGGACAGCGCAGCAGCTTGGCATTCCCCTTGGCAGTGCGGCTCAGCTTGGCGCCGCGATGGGTGCAGGCATTGAGGAACGCACGGATGGTGCCCCCCTGGTCCCGGGTGACGATCACCGGCTGCCTGCCCACGTGGGTGGAGAAGAAGTCGTTCGGCTTGGGCAACTGGCTTTCATGGGCAAGGAACACCCAAACCGTCTCCCAGATGCTGGAGATCTCCCTGGCGAACAGGTCCGGGTCCGAGTACACGCCCCGGTCCAGCCGGCAGAGTCCATCCGCACTGATCCGGAGCAGGTCGGCGATGCCGGGTTCGGCGCGCTGGTCACTCATGGGAACAGCACCACCTGGTCGTCATGCACCTCGATAAGGTATTCGCGCAGGCGGCTTCCCTCGGGATAGATGCTGCAGCCGCTGGCGGCCGAAAAAGTCCATTGGTGCGCCCCGCAGGCCAGGACCATGCCGTCGAACTCGCCGAATCCGAGCGATATGCCTTCGTGCGGACAGGCTGCGTCGTAGGCGCGGGGCGAGCCCCCACGGGGCCACAACACGATGACTTCCGCGCCATCGAGTTCGAACACCGCCATGCCGCCCTCCACCAGGTCGCCCAGCGCGCAAAGCCTTTTCGCGGACGAGGACACGGATGCCCCCGCGGTCATGACCTGCCTCCTGATGAACTCGCCGCCAGGTGCTCCTCGAGGAAATCGAGGCGGTCGTTGCCCCACCACATCTCGCCGCCGACCAGCATCGATGGCACGCCGAAGACGCCGAGGCCCTCTGCGCGATCGATGACCGCGCGATACCGGGACTGCGCGGCCTCGCACCCGGTCCAGGCAAGGAACCCGGCCGCATCCCACCCCATGCGATGCGCCACCTCCTCGGCCAGTGCCGGGGCGGCCATGTCCCCGCCCTGCCCCCACACCAGGTCCCAGGCAACCTGGACATACTGCCGCGCGCAATCGCGGTCGATCGCATAGAAAGTGCCGCAGTTCAGCTGGTCCGAGCCGTACCCCGCGGGAGGCACGAGGCTTACCCCGTAACGCCGGGCCCAGCGCTGCATGTCCACGCGCAGGTGCTTCAGTTTTGCCGGGATCTCCCGGTTGGCGGGCCCGGTGTTGCCAGCGGCCAGCTTGAGCCGGCGCAAGTCAACGGGCAGGTACTCGAGGGAATGTCGGTAGCGATCGGCCAGCGCCAACAGCCGCCCATGCGCCAGATAGGCGTACGGGCTCATGAAATCGAAGTAGAACTGGATGGTATGGGACATGCCTCCGCGAATACAGGGCGAGGGAAACCGCCCCCCCTCCAACCCGGGATTCCGCCTCCTCCGTGAATAGGCCACCGGACTCTAGGATCAAGGGTGGACAGGAGCAAGGAACGAAAGATCATCGGGCCATGCCTGCTGGTTATAGACTTGCACGATCCGCATCCCTTCCCTGATCGCCTCCCAGCGGAGCCGGAAACGCCATGACACTGCAACAGCTGCGCTACCTGTGCGCCATCGCCGACAACGGATTCAGCATCTCGCGCGCGGCACGCGCGCTCCACACCTCGCAACCGGGAATCAGCAGGCAGATCCGGCAACTGGAGTCACAGTTGGGCGCGACCCTTTTGCTGCGGCGCGATGGAAGGATCTCGGGGCTGAGCGAAAGCGGACTGCGGGTGTTCGAGATCGCCCGCCGCATCCTCAAGGATTCGGACAGCCTCAAGACGGTGGGGGACGATTTCACGCTCGAGGACAGCGGTACGCTGACGATCGCCACCATGCACCTCTATGCCCGCGCGCTGCTGGTACCCGCCATAGCGGAGTTCCGGCAGCGCCATCCCACGGTCGACATCGACCTGCGCCAGGACACGCCCGGACGGATCTTCGACATGGTGTACTCGGGCGAGGCGGACATCGGCGTAGTGACTTCGCGGCAGAATGAGGCAGCCTCGCAGGCCCTGCTGGAAATACCGTGCCGCACCATGCCACGCGTGCTGATCACGCCGCGCAAGCATCCCCTGACCCGCAAGCGCGCGATCTCGCTGCAGGACATCGGGCAATACCCGCTCATCGCGTTCGACGCGCTCCTCGCGGGAGGGTGGGCCCTGAAGCGAGCATTCCAGAGCCAGAAGATCGAGATGAAGATCTCGATGCGCGCCATGGATGCAACCGTGATCAAGATGCTGGTCGAAGCGGGCATGGGCATCTCCGTGCTGCCTTCGATCGCCCACGACAGCAAACGCGACCGGCGACTGGCGGCAATCGACGTCAGCCACCTGTTCGGCGTATCGGTGATGACCGTTCTGGTCGATCCCCACAGGCAGCTGCGGCGCTATGCCTACGACTTCATCCAGCGCCTGGCGCCGGGCTGGGACCGGGAGCGTGTCGAGAGGGAACAGGCAGACCGCACCGCGCGCCATCCCGGCCTTGCGCAGGACTCCTGAGCGGGGTTTCGCCGGACCCATGCCCAGGCCGCCGGACGTTCACGGATACAATCCGGCGCTGAATCGCCAACGACACCGTTGCGCGCAACCGGCGGACCGACACCACATCGGCGGTGCGGCCGGGTTCCGCGCGCGGCCAGGACCCCATGCCCTTCGCCACCGTCAACGGTATCCGCATCCACTACCTGGTTCAGGGCAGCGGTCCGCACCTGCTGATGTTCGCACCCGGGGGCTTCCGATCGCTGATCTCGCGCTGGACCGCCGAGGGCGGCAAGGGCGTGTTCCAGCAAATGGACGCGCTCAACGCGCTGTCGCGCCACTTCACCGTCATCGCCTACGACCGGCGCGAATGCGGCCTGTCGGGCGGGCGCATCGAGCCGCTGTCCTGGGACCTGTACGCCGACGAGGCCCGCGGCGTGCTTGAGGCCGCCGGCGCGAAGCAGGCCTGGGTGCTGGGCGGGTGCATGGGCGCGTCGCTCGCGATGCGCCTGGCGCTGCGCCACCGCGAGGTGTGCCGCGGGCTGCTGCTGCACTGGCCGGTGGGCGGCTACCGCTGGCTTCGCAACATGCGGGCCATGTTCCAGGTGCACATCGACTTCGTGCAGCGACATGGCATGGAGGCACTCCTGTCGCGCACGCCCAAGAGCGACAATTTCTTCCTCGACCCGGAGATGGGCCCGTGGGGTTCGCCCGCGCTGGTCTATCCGGAGTTCGCGCGCGAGCTCGCCGCGCAGGATGTCGACGGGTACGTCGCCATCCTGCGCCGCAGCTGCGACCAGCTGTTCGCCGACACCATGCCCTCGGGCATGAGCGGCGAGGAGATGATGGGCCTGTCGATTCCCTCGCTGGTCATGTCGGGGCGCGACGAGTCGCATCCCGCCTCGGCCGGCTGGACCGTGGCCGAACTCGTCCCGGGCGCGGAACGCTGGGACGTGCTGCCGCCGGAGCAGACCGGCCAGAACACGCTGGGGCGCATGCTCGCCTTCGTGGAGTCGGTCGAGGGAAACCGGTTCCTGAACTAGGTCAGGCGCGCTCAGCGCCCGAAGTGCTTCTCGATTCCCTGCCAGACCCGCCAGTAATCCTGCTGCAGCAGGCCGCCCAGCGCGAACGGCGTGGGCCGCAGCACGTAGCGCGTCTCGAACATGAAGGCCAGGGTGTCGGTGAGCTTCACCGGGGCCAGCGCCGCATTCGCGTGTTTCTCGTAGGTGTCGCGGTCCGAGCCATGCGGCGCGAAGGCGTTGTGCAGCGTCGCGCCGCCGGGCAGGAAGCCCTCGGTGCGCGTGTCGTACTTGCCGTGCACCAGGCCCATGAACTCGCTCATCACGTTGCGGTGGTACCACGGCGGGCGGTAGGTGCCCTCGGCCACCATCCAGCGCGGCGGGAAGATCACGAAGTCCAGGTTGGCCACGCCGGGCGTGTCGCTGGGCGCGGTGAGCACGGTGAACAGCGATGGATCGGGATGGTCGAAGCTGACCGTGCCCAGGGTGTTGAAGCGGGTGAGGTCGTACTTGTAGGGCGCGTAGTTGCCGTGCCAGGCGACCACGTCCAGCGGCGAGTGGCCGGTGCGCGCCGACCACAGCCGGCCCTGGAAGCGGTTGAGCAGTTCGAACTCGCCTTCCACGTCCTCCCAGGCCGCCACCGGCGTGAGGAAGTCGCGCGGGTTGGCCAGGCCCGCCGAGCCGATCGGCCCCAGTTCCGGCAGGCGCATCACCGCGCCGAAGTTCTCGCACAGGAAGCCGCGCGCGCCATTGGCAGCATCCGCGCCCAGTTCGACCCGCACCCGCACCGCGCGCGGGATCACCGCGATCTCGTGCGGCGCGACGTCGATGCGGCCGAACTCGGTGTGCAGCACCAGGCTGCCCAGCTGTGGCACCAGCAGCATCTCGGCGTCGGAGTTGGACAGGTAACGCCCGGACATGGAACGGTTCGCGACGTACACATGCGCCGCGATGCCGGTGCCGGCGAGCGGGTCACCTGCGCCGCACAAGGTGGTGATGCCCTGCACGAAGTCGGTGGGCTCGGCGGGAATGGGCAACGGGTTCCAGCGCAGCTGGTTGGGCGAGGGCGGCGCGGCGTTGAACGGCGCGCCCACCCATTGGCGCGCATCGACTTCGCCGAACGGCTGGTTGCCCACCGAGGGACGGATGCGGTACATCCAGGCGTGGCGGTTGCCGGCGCGCGGCGTGGTGAAGGAGGTGCCGGACAGCACCTCGGTGTACAGGCCCAGCGGCGCGCGCTGCGGCGAATTCCGGCCGACCGGCAGCGCGCCGGGCAGGGCCTCGGTGGCGAACTCGTTGCCGAAGCCGCTCATGTAGCCGTCCATGCCACCTCCTCCATGCCTGTGCCTGCGCTTCGCACGCCGCACACCATGGGCCGCGACGCGTTTTGCAGCATGTTACCGTAGCCATCCCTTGATCCCGGCCGGCGCCATGCCGGTCCGCACAGCCATGACCATGCGCCCGACCTCGCCCACCGCAAGCCACCCGGCCCCCGGCTCCGCCACCGCCGACATGGGCCAGGCCGAATGGGATGCGCGCGTGCAGCTTGCCGCCTGCTACCGCATCTTCGACCTGCTCGGCTGGACCGAGCTGATCTACAACCACATCACGCTGCGCCTGGCCGACGGCTCGGGCTTCCTGATCAATCCCTTCGGCCTGCACTACAGCGAGGTGCGCGCGTCCAACCTGGTCAAGGTCGACGTCGCCGGACGCATCCTCGGCCACTCGGACTACCCGGTGAATCCCGCCGGCTTCACCATCCACAGCGCGGTGCACGCGGGCATCGCGAACGCGCACTGCGTGATGCACACCCACACCACCGCCGGATCGGCCGTGTCCTGCGCGCAGGGCGGGCTGTCGATGACCAACTTCTACGCGGCAAACCTGTGGGGCCAGGTCGCCTACCACGACTTCGAAGGCATCACGGTCAACGCGGACGAAGGCCCGCGGCTGGTGCGCGACTTCGGCGACAGGAAGCTGATGATCCTGCGCAACCACGGCCTGCTGGCGCACGGCGAGACGGTGGCCGAGGCCTTCGTGCGCTTGTGGACCCTGAACCGCGCCTGCGAGATCCAGCTCGCCAGTTCAGGCCTGGGCCCGCTGATCGCGATCCCGCAGGCAGTGGGCGAGCAGGCCAGCCGCGCCGCGCTGCAGTTCGACCCGAAGTTCGGCGCCGGGCGCGACGTGTTCGATGCCTACATGCGGCTGGTGGACGCGCGCGACCCGTCCTACCGCAGCTGAACCGCACCCACGCGACCCGCACCATGGGCGACTACTACCGCTACTTCGAGCCGCCACGCTTCGAGGCCGCGCTGCCTGAGCTGGTGCAGGCCGGCGGCAAGCGCTACGAACGCAAGCGCCACACCGTGGCCATCGTCGGCGGTGGCCCGGTGGGCATGGCAATGGCGCTGGGCCTGGCGCGCCACGGCGTGCAGTCGGTGGTGCTGGAAGCCGACGACACGGTGTGCATGGACAGCCGCGCGGCCTGCATCTCGCGCCGCAGCCTGGAGATCTTCGACCAGATCGGCGTGTCCGGCCCGGTGCTGGACACCGCGCTGCCGTGGACCTCGGGCACCAGCTACTGGCGCGACCAGCCGGTGTTCCGGCTGGAGATGCCCATGGACGCGAACCAGAAGCACCCGCCCATGGTGAACCTGGAGCAGTGCTATACGGAGACCTGCCTGGCCGAGGCCATCGCCGCCAGCCCCCATGCCGGACTGCGCTGGCAGACCCGGCTCGCGCGCATCGACGCACGCGAGGACGGCGCGACGCTGGCGGTGGACACGCCCCAAGGCGGCTACGAACTGGAGGCCGACTGGGTGGTGGCCTGCGACGGCGCGCGTTCGGTGGTGCGCCAGGCGCTGGGCCTGCGGCTGGAGGGCAACCAGTACGAGGGCACCTACATCATCGTGGACGTGCACCTGCGGTCCACCTACCCGACGGAGCGGCGCGCCTGGTTCGACCCGCCGACCAACCCGGGCATGACCATCCTGATGCACAAGCAGCCCGGCGACATCTGGCGCATCGACTACCAGCTGGGCGACGACGAGGACCCGGTCGAGGCGGTGAAACCGGAGAACGTGCTGCCGCGCGTGAAGGCGCACCTGCAGTGGATAGGCGAGCGCGACGACTGGCAACCGGTGTGGATCTCCACCTACCGCGCCAACTGCCTGACGCTGCCGCGCTACGACCATGGCCGGGTGCTGTTCGCCGGCGACGCCGCCCACCTGGTGCCGATCTTCGGCGTGCGCGGCATGAACTCCGGGCTGGACGACACCCACAACCTGGCGTGGAAGCTCGCCTGGGTGGCGCAGGGCCTGGCGCCGCGCCGGCTGCTCGAGTCCTACTCGCAGGAACGGGTGTTCGCCGCGCGCGAGAACATCCGCCATGCCTCCAAGTCCACCGAGTTCATGGCCCCGCCCTCGCCCGGCTTCCAACTGATGCGCGAGGCGGTGCTGTCGCTCGCGGTCACGCATCCGCGCCTGGCGACGCTGGCCAACCCGCGCCAGTCCAGCGCCATCCACTATGCGGACTCGCCGCTCAACACCCCGGACCGCGATGCCTTCAGCGCCGGCCCCGCGCCGGGCGCGCCCTTGCCCGAGGTGCCGATGTTGATCCGGCGCCAGGGCGGCTCGCAGCCCGGCTTCCTCACCGACCTGCTCGCCAACCGCTTCGTCGCGCTCTACTTCGGCCGGCGCGTGCCGCCGGCACTGGTACGCGAGTTTGGCCGGCTGGCCAACGGCGACCTGCAGATCGCGCTGCGGCGCATCGCCCCGCAGGGCGCCGAGGACGATGGCGACGGACTGGATGAGAGCGGCCGCGCGTGGCCGCTCTACGGCGCAGAGGAAGGCACGCTCTACCTGGTGCGGCCCGACGGCCACACCTGCGCGCGCTGGAAGCAGGCCGCGCCCGGCGAACTCGGCGCGGCGCTGTCACGCGCCTGCGCCATCGAACCCCAGAAGGAGGCCACGACATGACCGACCAGCAACTCGACGAGGTATACACCGAAGCCTGCCAGGCGATCAGCGCGGTCGGCGACGAGCAGGCCTCGTTGTTCCTCGGGCGGCTGTCGCTGCTGCTGATGCTGAAGCTGGACGATCCGGCCGCGATCCGCGAGGCGATCGCCCAGGCCAAGCAGGGCATCGGCAAGGCCGTCGCCGCTGCCTGATGCGGCGCGCGACGCGCAGCGGACCGTGCTGAACGCCCTCGTGCGATGAGGCCGCGCCGCGTCCTCGCGCGCATCACCACCGGCCTGGCCGCGCTGGCGCTGTTCGCCGCCTGCATCCCCTACTCGGCCGTCGCGCGGGCGCAGGTCATCCTTCTGGAGCGTCCCGGCGGCGTGTCGCTGGACTATGGACGCGAGCAGCACATGGGCGCGGAGGTGCTGGCCTCGCTGCTGGTCGGCGAACCGCTGTGGCTGACCGCCGAGGTGCCCGCGGCGAGCGCCCAGCCGGTGAAGCGACGCTTCCTCGGACTGGTCGCCGAGCCGCCCGCTTCCGCCCGGGCCGATGCGACGGCCTTCCTGCTGCTGCATGGCATCGGCACGAACCCGGACCATGGCGTGGTCGGCGTGCTGCGCCAGCGACTGGCCGAAGCCGGCAACGCGACGCTGTCCATCCAGCTGCCGGTGCTGGACTGGGCCGCGACCTCGGACGAGTACTACCCGATCGCCTACCCGGAAGCCAAGGCGCGAATCGGCGTCGCATGGCACTGGTTGCAGCAGCGCGGCTACCGGCGGCTGGTGCTGCTGTCCTACGGCCTGGGTTCGCGCATGGCGAACTACTGGCTCACCGAGCCGCTGCCTGGCGCAACCGCTCAGGCGCCCGCGGCCTGGATCACCGTCAGCCACTGGGGCCAGTACTGGAACGCCGAGCGGCTGCGCCTGCCGATGCTGGATGTGGTGGCGCAGATCGACGTGATGCAGTCGCTGGCCGGCGCGCCCTCGCGCGGCGCCCTGCTCGCGGGCAGGCCGGGCTCGCGCCAGGCCACGCTGGCCAATGCGGATGCCGAGTACAACGGGCAGGAGGCCTGGCTGCTGGCGCTGATCCGCGCCTTCGTCGATGGGCTCGCACGCTGAGGGCAAGCCCCATGGCCGGGCACGCATGCCCGGCATGCGGGGCTTTCATTTCCGGTGCTCCCCGCCGTTGCGCAGAATGGCGCACGCCATGACCCAAGCCATGCATCCTCACGCCAAACCATGAGCGGCCCGCTCGCCGGCGTGCGCGTGCTCGACCTCACTTCGGTGGTGATGGGCCCCTACGCCACCATGATGCTGGGCGACCTCGGCGCGGACATCATCAAGATTGAGACGCCCGAAGGCGACACCACGCGCCTGGCCGGGCCGGCGAAGCACCCGGGCATGGGCGCGGTGTTCCTCACGCTGGGGCGCAACAAGCGCTCGCTGGTGCTGGACCTGAAGCAGCCCGCCGCGATGGACGCGCTGCGCCGCCTGTGCCGCGACGCGGACGTGCTGGTGCACAGCATGCGGCCGGACGCGGCGCGGCGACTCGGCATCGACTACGCCGCGCTGCATCCGCTGAACCCGCGCCTGATCCATTGCGCCGCCTACGGATTCCGCGAGGGCGGCCCGTATTCGGGACGGCCCGCCTACGACGACATGATCCAGGGCGCCTCGGGCGTGGCCGCCGCCATGTCCGCCCTCACCGGCGAACCGGCCTATGCGCCGATGATCTTCGCCGACAAGACGGTGGGCGTGTTCCTGTCGATGGCGGTGTCCAGCGCGCTGTACGCGCGCGAGCGCAGCGGCGTGGGACAGGAAGTGCACGTGCCCATGTTCGAGACCATGGTGGCATTCAACCTGGTCGAGCACCTCTATGGCGCGACCTTCGAGCCACCGATGTCGCCGCCGGGCTACGCGCGGGTGATGAGCCGCGAGCGCAAGCCGTTCCGCACGCAGGACGGCTACCTGTGCGCCCTGCCCTACACCGACCGCCAGTTCGAGAAGTTCTTCGCGCTGGCCGGGCGCCCGGAACTCGCGCGCGACCCGCGCTTCAAGGACATCCCGGCGCGGCTGGCGAACGTGGACGCGCTGTACGCCACTGTCGGCGAGCTGATGGCCCGGAAGACCAGCGCCGAATGGCAGGTGCTGATGGATGCGGCGGCCATTCCCTGCATGCCGGTGGCCACGCTCGCCGGCCTGATGGACGACCCGCAACTGGCGGCCACCGGCTTCTTCCAGCATAAGCAGCACCCGACCGAGGGCGCGATCCGCCACTACGGCATCCCGCTGGAATTCGTGGACACGCCCGGCAGCCTGCGCCGCCCCGCGCCGCGCCTGGGCGAGCACAGCGTCGAACTGCTGCGCGAGGCGGGGCTGGACGAGGCGGCGATAGCCGCGATGCTCGCGAGCCGCGCCACCGTGGACCCATCCCGCGGCGGCACCTGAGCGCACGGCGTGGATCCCGCACCATGCAACTCGACCTGACCAACGCCGAACGCGCTTTCCGTGACGGGGTGCGCGGCTTCATCTCGGCAGAACTTCCCACCAGCCTGCGCGACAAGGTGCGCGAGGGCCGGCCGCTGGTGCGTGCCGACTACCAGCAATGGCAGCGCCTGCTCCATGCGCGCGGCTGGGGGGCGGGCGGCTGGCCGATGGAACATGGCGGCGCGGGATGGACACCGGTGCAGCGCTACCTGTTCGACGTCGAGACCGCGTTGGGCGATGCACCCTTCATCCCGCCCTTCGGCCTGTACCGCCTCGGCCCCGTGCTGTACACCCACGGCACAGCCGCGCAGCGCG
The DNA here is from genome assembly GCA_903909415.1 of uncultured Pseudomonadota bacterium. Next base: position 22,911 of record CAIVVS010000240.1, read on the forward strand.
AGCGCTTCCTGCCGCCCCTGCTGGACGGCAGGCACTGGTGGTGCCAGGGCTATTCGGAAGCCGGCGCCGGCTCGGACCTCGCCGCGCTGCGCACCCGCGCGCGGCTGCTGCCGGACGGCGGCTGGGAACTCGAGGGCGCAAAACTGTGGACCAGCAACGCGCATTGGTCGGACTGGATGTTCTGCCTCGCGCGCACCCGCGACGGCGGCAAGCCGCAACAGGGCATCTCCTTTTTCCTCGTGCCCATGGATGCGCCCGGACTCAGCGTGCGACCGGTGCCGACCTTCGACGGCTTGCACCATGTGAACGAGGTACTGCTCGACCGGGTACGCGTGCCGGCCGACCACCTTGTCGGCGCCGAAGGCCTGGGCTGGACGCTGTCGCGCCTGCTGCTCGGATTCGAGCGGGTGCAGATCGCGGAAGTGCCGCAATCGCAGCGCCTGCTGGCACGGGTGCAGGCTCTCGCGCCGCGCATGCAAGGCACCGGAGGACGTCGCTGGCGCGCACGACTTGCCGAAGTGGCCATCGCCCTGCGCGCGCATGAACTGACCACCTTGCGCCTGCTCACCGCCGCGGGCGATGACCCCGGGCCGATGGCCTCCATGCTCAAGGTGGTCGGCGCCGACATCCGGCAGGCGCTCACCACGCTGGCGATGGAAGCGATGGGCCCGGACGCCCTGCCCTACGAACCCGGCTGGCTGAGACTGCCGGACCAGGCACCCGGAGCAAGCGCCCCCTCGATCGCCGCCCACTACCTCTACTCGCGCGCCTCCTCGATCTACGGCGGTTCCAACGAGATCCAGCGCAACATCCTCGCGCGGCAGGTGCTGGACCTGTAGCCGCGACCGGGGTGCAAGGTGGCATGAGCACCCGCCATGCCATGGATCGCAGCGCTTCATGGGATTGCTGGAGGGCGCGGGACTACACTGCCGCTTTTCCCGCAATCGGAGACGCAACATGGACATCGCAGTCATAGGCGCAGGCAACGTCGGCACCACCCTGGGCACGGCCTGGGCGGCGAAGGGACACCGCGTCTGCTACGGCGTGCGCGACACCGCCTCGCCCAAGCTCGCCGGCATCGACCGCGCGCGCACCCCGGTGCTCACGGTGGCCGAGGCGGCGAAGGCCACCGGCGTGGTGGTGCTGGCCACCACCTGGGCGGGTACCAAAGATGCGATCACCGCCTGCGGCAAGCTCGACGGCAAGGTGGTGCTGGACACCACCAACCCGATCAGCGCCGGCTTCTCCGGCATGGACCGACCCGAAGGCAAGTCCGGCGGCGAGCTGGTGGCCGGCTGGGCGGCGGGTGCGAAGGTGGTGAAAGTGTTCAACACCACCGGCTTCAACAACATGGCCAATCCGGTGTACGGGGCTACGCGCTCGATGATGCTCTACTGCGGCGAGGACGCCGGCGCCAAGGACGTCGCCAGGCAACTCTGCGCCGACCTCGGCTTCGACCCGGTGGACGCCGGCCCGATGGAAAACGCGCGCTACACCGAGGCGCTGGCCTGGGTGTGGATCTGGCTCGCCATCAAGGGTGGGCAGGGCCGCGACATGGCGTTCACCATGGCGAAGCGCTGATCCAAAGGCGGACGCCTCAGGCCACCGGGGAGAACTTCACCGGCTTGAGGAAGCGATGCTCCTGGCGCTGGGTCATGTGGATCACCTTCTCGCGGTACTCGGTGGTCCAGGCCTCGTCGGCGAACAGCTTCTTCTGGCGCGCCGCGTAGTCGGGCTCGCCCTCGTAGGCCCAGGCCTGCACCAGCTGGTTCAGCGTGCCGGTCTCGGACACCGAGTGGAAGATCATGTGGCCGCAATGCTCGCGCTGGCGCGGCAGGCCGGCCTTCTCGCAGATCGGCAGGAACTGGTTCAGGCCGCCCGGGGCGAAGGTGTAGCAGCGCAGGTCGATCATGCGCGTGCCGGCCGACGGCAGCGCGACGTCGGTGAACGCGGTGGTGCGCAGCAGCTGGTTCTCCTGCTGCTGGATCACGCCCAGGCCGCGCCCGGCGAAGGCGAGCCAGTCCTTGTCCTGCCACAGCGCGGCGCGGCGCCGGTCGCGGTCGGCCGCATCCTCGTAGGCCCAGGCCTGCACCAGCTGGTTGATCTGCCCGGTGTCGGCCAGGCTCCAGAACAGCAGCTTGCCGCAATGGTGCTGCTGGATCGCCAGCCCGTGCTTCTCGTAGTCCGGGACGTAGGTCGGCAGCTTGCCGGGAAAGAAGGTGTAGGTGCGCAGGTCGATCAGCATGGCAGTCCTGTGGGATGTCCGGGGGGGAGGAAGGCAGCACCGAGGATAGCGGAGGACGGCCTTAAACGGCCGCCGCCACCTCGGCGATCAGGCCGCGCAGCCACTGGTGCGAGGGCTCGGCATGGCGGCGCGGATGCCAGACCATGGAGATCGCGACCTTCTCCACCGGGTAGGGAAGCGCGTGCACGGTCAGCGGAAGGCGCTTGGCAAAAGACGTCGCGACGCGCTCACCGATGGTGGCCACGTGGTCGCTGCCGGCCACCAGTTCCGGGATCATCAGGAACTGCGGGATGGCCAGCGCCACCTGGCGCGCCAGGCCGCGCTCCTGTAGGCGCCGGTCGATCAGGCCGGTGATGTAGGGAAACATCACGATGTGGCGCAGCGCGAGGTAGCGCGCCAGCGTCAGGCGCTTGCCGGTGCCGGGGTGGCCGCGGCGCGCGATGCAGACATAGCGCTCGTGGAACAGCGGGCGCGCATGCAGGTGCCCCGGGGTCTCGCGGAAGTAGGCCAGCGCCATGTCCAGGCTACCGTCGTCCAGCCGCGCCCAATCGGTGGCGGCATCCAGCGCGGCGAAGCGCAACTGCAGGCGCGGCGCGCGGCGCTCGATCTCGCGCATCAGGCGAGGCGCCAGCACGAAGCTGACGTAGTCGTTGGTCGCGATGTTGACGGTGTCGGTGCAGGTCGAGGGGTCGAAGGGTGCGCGCGACGCCAGCGCCCCGCGCACCCGCTCCAGCGCCTCGCGCAACGGCCCGGCCAGCTCCAGCGCGCGCGCCGTGGGCGCCATGCCCTCGCGCGTGGGCACGAACAGCGGGTCGTCGAAGGTGCGGCGCAGCTTGGCCAGCGCATGGCTCACCGCCGATTGCGTCGTGTGCAGCCGCCCCGCGGCGCGGGTGACGTTGCGCTCCTCCAGCAGGGTGTCGAAGATCGCCAGCAGCTTCAGGTCGAGGTTGCGCATCGGGTATTGATCATGGGATCGGCTCATGCATTGCATGTGGTCCATTCATTGTACGCATACCCCATAGCAGCCCATACTGCCCCGGCGGCACGGTTCCCGAAGAGGAATGTTGCGCCGCGGAGGAGGATTCCCATGAACTGCCGACACGCGTGGCGCGTTCGCGCCTTCACATCCTGCATGGCCGCGCTGTGCACCCTGCTCGCGACCTCCATGGTCCAGGCCCAGGCCTGGCCGGCGCGCCCGGTGCGCTACATCGTCCCCTATGCGGCGGGCGGCCCGACCGACATCGTCGGCCGGCTGCTGGCCGCCGACCTGCAGCGGCGCTGGAACCAGCAGGTGGTGGTGGACAACCGCCCGGGCGCGAACGCCAACATCGGCGCCGAGCTCGCCGCGCGCGCCGCACCCGATGGCTACACCCTGCTGCAGGGCACCGGCTCCACCCACGGCAGCAATCCGGCGATCTACAAGATCGGCTATGACCCGGTGCGCGACTTCGTCGCCATCGTCCCGCTGGTGGATGCGGTGGTCTACCTCGCGGTGGCCAACTCCCTGCCGGTGAACTCGGTGAAGGAGCTGGTCGAACACGCGCGCGCCAACCCGGGCAAGCTGAACTACGGTACGCCCGGCGCCGGTTCGGCGCAGCACCTCGCGGGCGAGCTGCTGCGCCAGCGCACCGGCATCAGCATGGTGGGCGTGCATTTCAAGGGCAGCGCCCCGGCGATACAGGCGCTGCAGGCCGGCGACGTGCAACTGGTGTTCGACTCCACCGCGGTGCGCTATGCCAAGGCGGGCCAGGCGAAGGTGCTGGCGGTCGCCAGCCGCACGCGCTGGGCGTCCACGCCGGAGATCCCGACCATGATCGAATCGGGCGTGCCCGACTTCGAGGCGCGCGGCTGGTTCGGCCTGTTCGCGCCCGCCGGCACGCCGCAGGCGGTGGTCGAGCGCATCAACCGCGACGTGAACGACGCGCTCGCCGTACCCGACATCCGCAAGCGCCTGACCGACATCGGCTTCGCCGTCACCGGCGGCAGCCAGGCCGCATTCGCCGAGGGCGTGGTGCGCGAGATCGCCTACTGGGCCGACCTGGTCCGGGCCACCAACCTGAAGGTTGAATGAGAGTGGAGCGCGCATGAATGACATGAACGGCAGGACCATCATCATCACCGGCTCCTCGCGCGGCGTGGGCGCGGCAACCGCGCGGCTGGCCGCGCAGCGCGGCTACGCGGTGTGCGTGAACTACGTCGGCAACGAGGCCGCGGCCAACGCAGTGGTGGGCGAGATCCGCGCAGGCGGCGGACGCGCGATCGCGGTGCGCGCGAACAACTCGGTGGAAGCCGACGTGCTGCGCCTGTTCGACACCGCCGAACGCGAACTCGGCCCGGTGCGCGCGCTGGTGAACAACGCCGGCGTGCCGGGCAAGATCGGCCGGGTCGCCGACCTGGAACTCGCGACCCTGCGCGAGACCCTGGACGTGAACGTGGTCGGCACGGTGCTGTGCGCTCGCGAGGCGGTAAGGCGCATGTCCACCAAGCGCGGCGGCCCGGGCGGCGCCATCGTCAACGTGTCGTCCCTGGCGTCCAAGACCGGCTCGCCCGGCGAACTGGTGCACTACGCCACCGCCAAGGCCGGCGTGGAGATCTTCACCTACGGCCTGGCGAGCGAGGTCGCGCAGGAAGGCCTGCGGGTGAACGCGGTGTCGCTCGGCCTGTTCGCCACCGACATCCACGGCACCGCGGGCGATGCCGGCCGGCTGGAACGCTACGCGACGCGCATGCCGATGGCGCGCGCCGGCCAGCCGCCCGAGGCGGCGGCGGCCATCCTGTGGCTGCTGTCGGACGAGGCCTCCTACATCACCGGCGCCATCCTGCCGGTGGCCGGGGGACGCTGATGGCGCTGGAGATGTATGCGCAGTACCAGCACCTCACCTTTGCCTACCGCGGCCGGGTGCTGACCGTGACCATGAACCGGCCCGAGGTGAAGAACGCGGCCAACGTGCGCATGCACAACGAGCTGTCCACGGTGTTCGCCGACGTGGCGCGCGACCCGGACTGCGACGTCATCGTGCTCACCGGCGCGGGCGACGCCTTCTCCTCGGGCGGCGACATCCGCGCCATGCAGGAGAAGATCGACGACCACACCAAGTGGGTGGACACGGTCAACGAGGCGCGCAGCCTGTTCTACGGCATGCTGGACCTGGACAAGCCGCTGATCGCACGGGTCAACGGCGCGGCCACCGGGCTGGGCGCGACGCTCGCGGTGTATGCCGACATCGCGATCGCGGCCGAGTCGGCGGTGATCGGCGACCCGCACGTGAAGGTGGGCCTGGCCGCGGGCGACGGGGGCGCGCTGATGTGGCCCATGCTGGTCGGCTTCCAGAAGGCCAAGGAACTGCTGTTCCTCGGGGACAACCTGTCCGCGCAGGAAGCGGCGCGCATCGGCCTGGTGACCTACTGCGTGCCCGACGCCGAACTGGACGCGAAGGTGGACGCCCTCGCCGACCGGCTGGCTTCGGGCGCGAAACTCGCCATCGGGCTGACCAAGCGCTCGATCAACCACACCATCCGCATGCTCGCGCAGGGCACGATGGAGAACGGCTTCCTGCTGGAGACGCTGTCGCACCTGTCGCGCGACCATGCGGAAGCGGTAGAAGCGTTTGCCAACCGGCGCAAGCCGAAGTTCGAGGGACGCTAGCCGTCATGGCAAGCGAGGGGCCGGCCGACCCATCCAGCCTGGACGCGCTGTTCCGGCCGAAGTCGGTGGCCATCGTCGGCGCGTCCAGCGACGCGAACAAGATCGGCGGGCGACCGCTGGCCTTCCTGCTGAAGGCGGGATACGCCGGCGCGATCCATCCGGTGAATCCCGCCGCCGAGGTGCAGGGCGTGAAGTCCTGGCCCAGCCTGGCCGACATTCCCGGCGAACTCGACCAGGCCATCATCGCGCTGCCAGCGCAGCACGTGCCCGCCGCAGTACAGGCCTGCGCGATGCGCGGCGTGAAGGCGGTGCAGGTGTTCTCGGCAGGCTTCGCGGATGCCGACAGTGATGCATCAGGACAGGGGCGCGTCACGCAGGACGCGCTGGTCGCAACGGCGCGCACCGCGAACATGCGCCTGCTGGGCCCGAACAGTTTGGGCGTTTTTAATGTAAGTGGCTGTTTTTACGGCACTTTTGCGACCGCCCTCGACGGCGCCTGGCCGCAGGCCGGACCGGTGGGCTTTGCCACGCAGTCCGGCGCCTTCGGGTCGTACGCCTATGCGCTGGCGCAGGCGCGGGGCCTGGGCTTCTCCTCCTTCGTCGCCACCGGCAACGAGGCCGACGTGGACGCGGCCGATGCCATCGCCTGGTTCGCGCGTGATCGGGACACGCGTGTGATCGTCGCCACCTTCGAGGGCTGCCGCGACGGACGCAAGCTGATGGCGGCGCTGGACGACGCGCGGCGCGCCGGCAAACCGGTTGTGGTGATGAAGGCCGGCGCCTCGGAAGCCGGCGCCGCCGCAGCCGCGACGCACACCGGGTCGCTCGCCGGCGCGGATGCGGTCTATGACGGCGTGTTCCGGCAATGCGGCGCGCACCGCGCGCACTCCCTGGATGAACTGGTGGACGTGGCCTACGGCGCGGCGGCGGGCGTATTCCCCGCCAGCAGGCGATTGGGCGTGGTCACGACATCGGGCGGCATAGGCGTGCTGATCGCCGATGCGGCGTCGGAACGGGGCCTCGAACTGCCACCGTTGGCCGAGGCCGGCGTCGCCGCGGTGAAGTCGCTGCTGCCGCTGGCGGGCGCCTCCAACCCGCTGGACACCTCGGCCGCGCTGATCAACGACCTGTCGCTCTACGCCGGCGCGCTCGGCATCCTGCTGGAGCAGGCCGAGGCCGACTCGGTGCTGGGTTACCTCGCGCATGTCGGACGCAACCCGCGCCACTGGGGCCAGTTGCGCGACAAGCTGTTCGCGCTGCGAGCCGCGCACCCGTCGCGCTGCTTTGCGCTGTGCATGCTGGCCGAACCAGCGGTGCGCGCCGAGGCGGAGGCCGCCGGCTTCCTGGTGTTCGAGGAGCCGACGCGCGCGGTGGCGACGCTCGCGGCGCTCGCATCGTTGGGCGAAGCCTTCGCTCGTCCCGACGATCCATCGCCCCAGGGCAAGCGCATCACCCTGCCGCCGGCGCCGCTGGATGAAGCCGCGTCCAAGTCCGTGCTCGCCGCGGCCGGCGTGACGGTGCCGCGCGAGCAGGTGGCGCGCAGCGCGCAGGAAGCGGCGACGGCCGCTGCCACGCTGGGTTTCCCGGTGGTGCTCAAGGTGCTGTCGGCCGACATCACGCACAAGACCGAGGTTGGCGGCGTGGCACTGAACCTCGCGAACGAAGCTGATGTGGCCGCCGCCTGGGAAGCAATGATGGCCCGGGTGCACGCCGCGTGTCCCGACGCCCGCATCGAAGGCGCACTGGTGACGCGGCAGCTGCGCGGCGGCGTGGAAACCATACTCGGCGTGAACCGCGATCCGGTGTTCGGCGCGGTGGTGATGTTCGGGCTGGGCGGCACGCTGGTGGAGGTATTGCGCGACGTCGCCTTCCGCGCCGCGCCCTTCGGCGAGCGCACCGCCCGTGAACTCATCGACCAGACCCTGGCCGCGCGCGTGCTTGCGGGCGTGCGCGGCGCGCCACCCGCCGACATCGCCCACCTCGCGCGCACGCTGGCCTCGCTGTCGGCCTTCGCCGCCGCGAACGCGGACCGCATCGCCGGCATGGATGTGAATCCCTATGTGGCGCTGGCCGATGGGGGCGTGGCGCTGGATGCGCTGGTTTTCCTGGAGGAGGAGAAGACATGAAGCATTCCCTGAAGTCCCGGACGTGCGCGTGGGCGCTGGCGCTGCTCGCGATCGCGGCGCTTCCCGGCATCGCAGCGGCGCAGACCTGGCCGGCCAAGCCGATCAAGCTGGTCGCGCCCTACGCCACCGGCGGCGGGCCGGACATCCTCGCGCGGCTGTTCGCCCAGGAGTTCAGCAGTTCGCTGGGCTCGACCCTGGTGGAGAACCGTCCGGGCGCGAGCGGCAACGTGGGCGCGGACTTCGTCGCCAAGAGCCCGCCCGACGGCTACACGCTGCTGATGACCACCACCGCCACGCACTCCATCAATCCCAGCCTGTACCGCAACATGCCCTACGACAGCCTGCGCGATTTCGCGCCGGTGTCGCTGGTGGCCTACACGCCGGTGATGCTGGTGGTGTCCAACGAGGTGCCGGCGCGCGACCTGCGCGAGCTGCTGGCCTATGCCCGCGCCAATCCCGGCAAGCTCTCCTATGCCAGCGCCGGGCCGGGCTCGATGCAGCACATCTCCGCCGAGCTGATGCGCGGCATGGCCGGGCTGGAACTGGTGCACGTGCCCTACAAGGGCACCGGCCAGATCGTGCCCGACCTGGTGTCGGGCCGCGTCACCATGATGTTCAACAGCCTGGCCGCGGTGCTGCCGCTGGTGAAGGACGGCAAGGTGCGCGCCATCGGGGTGACCACGCCGGCGCGCGCGCAGGCCGCGCCCACCGTGCCCACGCTGTCCGAGGCCGGGCTGCCGGGCTTCGACGCCTCGGCCTGGTATGCGATCTACGGACCCGCGGGGCTGCCGCGCGACATCGTGCAGCGCCTGGGCACCGAGGTGGCGCGCATCGTCGCGCTGCCCGCCATGCGCGAGCGCTACGCCGCCATGGGGCTGGACCCGGCGAGTTCGACGCCCGAACAGCTCGCCGACCTCACCCGCCGCGACCTGGCCAAGTGGGCCAAGGTGATACGCGACAACGACATCCGCGGCGAGTAGGCGCGCGAACGAGCCGCCCGCGCACCGACACCGGATGACAGATACCCAGCGCAAGGAGACCGAGATGAGCGCCGCAAGACCCGAGCATTTCCGCACCCCCGGCCACAGCACCAGCGTGTCCCGGGAAGACATGGCCAGGCGCATCGCGCGCTTCGCCGACATGCAGCCCGACACCAAGGCCTTCCCCGACCTGAAGTCCACGGGCGGCGCGCGCGACGTGTTCTACATGCTCTCGGGCAAGGGCACTGCCAGCCCGATGGCCCCCATCCAGGTGCCGCACAACTTCCACTTCGCCATCCAGACCATGGGCAAGGGCGTGCGCCCCACGGTGCATTCGCACCCGTACAACGAGGTGTTCATGCCGATAGACGCGCGCTTCCGCTTCTACTGGGGCGAGCACCTGGAGGATTCGGTGGACCTGGGCCCGATGGACGTGCTGTCGGTGCCGGCCGGCCTGTTCCGCACCTTCGAGAACCTGGACGAGCACGACGGCCACGTGGTCGCGATCTTCGACCACGGCGGGGACCCGCATACCGGCATCGTGGTGCCGCCGGACGTGTACGAGAAGTTCTACAAGGGCTGGGTGCCCGGCATGGCGCCCACCGTGACGGGCTGAACATGGACGCGACCGCCCCGCAGGGTGCGGACGACCAGGCGGCGAAACAGGTGGTGCTGCGCCTGTTCAACGAATGCATGAACGGCAGGCGGCCGGAACTGGTGCCCGATCTGTTCGCGCCGGACTTCGTGAACCACGAGGTGGGCATACACGGCGCCGCGCAGCTCGAACCCTGGCTGCGCAACTACCTGAGCATATTCCCCGACCTGAAGGTGGAGGTGCTGGGCATGACCGCCGAGGCCGGGCGAGTCTGGTCCTGGGTGAAGGTGAGCGGCACGCACAGCGGGTTGTGGCACGGCGTGGAAGCGACCGGCAGGAAGGTGAGCTGGCACGCGGTGGCCATAGACACGGTGCGCGACGGGCGCATCGCCGAACGGCATGCGGTGATCGACCTGCGCCCGCCGCTGCGCGAGATAGGCGGGAAGCTGTGAGCAACGCCGACTCTGCAATCGAGGACTGCGTCCAGGCCATCATGCAGATCGAAGACGCGGGCCTGGACCGTGCCGCGCTGGCGCGCATCGCCGGCCTGCTCGCGCGGCTCGCGCGGCTCGCGCTGCGGCAGGACCTGTTCAGCTTCGACCGCTATCCGCTGCCGGAAGACCCCACGGCCGAGTCGCGCGCGTACCGGGTGCGCGTCGGGCCGTACGGACGCCTGCCGCTGGTCGTGATTTCACAGCGCGTGGTGCCCGGCACGCCGCCGCGCCCCGCCCACCTGCCGCACCTGCATCCGACCTGGGCTGCGGCGGCCTGCGTGCACGGCGCGAGCTTCGACACCCTGTGGCGCCGCCACGAAGGCGCGGCGCGCGACGATGCGCTGGCGCCGGTGGAGGAACACCGGCTCGGACCGGGAGAAGGCTTCGCGATGATGCCGCAGGACATCCACAGCGTGCGCGCCGATCCCGACCGGCCGTCGCTACACCTGCTGGTGTACGGGCGCGAGTTCGGCGAGGCGGTGGCCTTCGACCCGGCCACCGGTGCCTCGCGCATCCATCGCGTTGCAGCAATCGGGGCTAAGGCCTAGGCGCACGGACAGGGCAACGGGGCACCGCTTCCCTGCGCGGGAGTAAAATGCCGCATCCACGCGCCGGCACGCCTGCCGGGCGTTTCCTCCCAGCCGCTTTCGCACCGAGGCCCCCATGAACGATCCCAAGATCTCCGGCATCGCCGCCCTGCAGCTCAAGGACCCCAGCCTGTTCCGCCAGCAGTGCTACATCGACGGCAAGTGGGTCGATGCGGACAGCGGCAAGACCGTCCCGGTGACCAACCCGGCCACCGGCGAGATCCTGGGCACCATCCCGAACATGGGCGCGGCCGAGACCCGCCGCGCGATCGAGGCGGCCAACGCCGCCTGGCCGGCCTGGCGCGCCAAGACCGCCAAGGAGCGCGCCACCATCCTGCGCAAGTGGTTCGACCTGATGATGGCCAACCAGGAAGACCTGGCGCGCCTGCTCACCGCCGAGCAGGGCAAGCCGCTGGCCGAGGCGCGCGGCGAGATCGCCTACGGCGCGTCCTTCATCGAGTGGTTCGCCGAGGAAGGCAAGCGCATCTACGGCGACACCATCCCCGGCCACCAGGCCGACAAGCGCATCGTCGTGCTCAAGGAGCCGATTGGCGTGTGCGCCGCGATCACGCCGTGGAACTTCCCGAACGCGATGATCACGCGCAAGTCCGGCCCGGCGCTGGCCGCCGGCTGCACGATGGTGCTGAAGCCCGCGACCGCCACGCCCTACTCCGCGCTGGCCATGGCCGAACTGGGCGAGCGCGCCGGCATCCCGGCGGGCGTGTTCTCCATCGTCACCGGCTCGGCCTCGCAGATCGGCGGGGAGATGACCTCCAACCCGATCGTTCGCAAGCTCACCTTCACCGGCTCCACCGAGATCGGCAAGGTGCTGATGGAGCAGTGCGCGAAGACCGTCAAGAAGACCTCGATGGAGCTGGGCGGCAACGCGCCCTTCATCGTGTTCGACGACGCCGACCTGGACGCGGCGGTCGAGGGCGCGCTGATGAGCAAGTTCCGCAACACCGGCCAGACCTGCGTCTGCGCCAACCGCCTGCTGGTGCAGGACTCGGTGTACGACGCCTTCTCCGCCAAGCTCGCCGAGAAGGTGAAGGCCATGAAGGTCGGCAACGGCCTGGAAGCCGGCATGGTGCAGGGTCCGCTGATCGATGACGCGGCCGTGCTCAAGGTCGAGGAACACATCGCCGACGCGCTGTCCAAGGGCGCGAAGCTGATCGCCGGCGGCAAGCGCCATGCGCTCGGCCGCACCTTCTTCGAACCGACCGTGCTGGCCGGCGTGACCACCGCCATGAAGGTGGCGAAGGAAGAGACCTTCGGCCCGGTGGCGCCGCTGTTCCGCTTCAAGGACGAGGCCGAGGCGATCCGCATGGCCAACGACACCGAGTTCGGCCTGGCCGCCTACTTCTACGCCCGCGACATCGGCCGAATCTGGCGCGTGTCCGAGGGCATCGAGTACGGCATCGTGGGCATCAACACCGGCATCATCTCCACCGAGGTCGCGCCCTTCGGCGGCATGAAGGAATCGGGCCTGGGCCGCGAGGGCTCCAAGTACGGCATCGAGGACTACCTCGAGGTGAAGTACCTGTGCATGGGCGGCATCGACAGGTAGGCACGGCCGGCTGCACGGGTCGGACCGGATGGCCGGGAAGAAGCTCGTCCTGAATGTCGGCGGCAACAGCCGCGACATCGACATTCCCGAGCACTTCCGGGAGTGGGAGCAGCTGCTGCTGGACATCGCCCCGGGCGAGGACGTGGACCTGGTGTGCGATGCGCGCCTGATTGCCGCCACCCTGCCGCCCGGGAGCTATGACGCGGTGTACTGCTCGCACAACCTGGAGCACTACTTCCGCCACGACGTGGACAAGGTGCTCAAGGGCTTCCTGCACGCGCTCAATGAGGGCGGCTTCGCCGAGATCCGCGTGCCCGATATCGGCGGCCTGATCCAGCTGCTGGCCGAGAACAAGCTGGACATCGAGTCGCCGATCTACAAGTCCAAGGCCGGCCCGATCACCGCGCACGACATGATCTACGGCTACGGCCTGGAGATCGAGCGCTCCGGCCAGGACTGGTACGCGCACAAGACCGGCTTCACCGTCGCGTCGCTGTTGCGCGCGCTGCACGGCAACGGATTCAAAGAGGTGTACTTCGTGCCGCCGCTGTCGGTGTACGAGCTGCACGTGTTCGCCTTCAAGGGCAAGGCCGGCGCCGAGGCGCGCGCCGCCTACGCGCTGGGCGAGTCGGTCACCCCCTGACCTCGACGTAACGACCTTCTCCATGGCCATCCCGGCCGCAGACCAGGCCTATGCCGAGGCGCTCGCCTCCTGGCAAGCGGGCGATGCCATCAACGCGGCCACGGCCGCGAATCGCGCCTGCATGCTGGAGCCGGCCCTGCCCGCGCCCTGGTTCCTCGCCGGCAGCGCGCTGCTGGAACTGGGCGAGCTGGCCGTCGCGCGTGACTCCTTCGAACAGGTGCTGGCGCTGGGCGCGCCCTTCGCGCTGGAGCACAACGCGCGGCTGCACGCCGCGCTGGCGGCGGCTCGCATGGACGCGGCGACCGGGCGGGACATCCCCCTGCTGTCATTGCCGGCCGCGCCGCGCGAGCGCGTCTCGGTGGTGATCTGCAGCGTGAAGCCCGAGCGGTTCGCGAGCACGGCGGCGCAGTACCGCTCGCTGCTGGCCGGCGTGGAGCATGAAGTCATCGGCATCCACGACGCGCGCTCGCTGGCCGAAGGCTGGACGCGCGGCCTCGCGCAAGCGCGCGGCGAGCTCATCCTGTTCTCGCATGACGACATCGCGATCGCCGCGCCCGACTTCGCGGCGCGCCTGCTCACCCACCTGGCCCAGGCCGACCTGGTCGGCATCGCCGGCGCCTCGCGTGTCACCCACGTCTCCTGGCTGTCGGCCGGCTGGCCGCATTTGCACGGCCAGGTGGCGATGCCCGCAGCTGGCGGTGGCCTGGTGGCCACCGTGTTCGTCAACGACCGCCCGACCACCAGCGGCATCCAGGCCATGGACGGCGTGCTGCTCGCGTGCCGCCGCCATGTCGCCGAACGCATCGGCTTCGACGCCGATACCTTCGACGGCTGGCACCTGTACGACTTCGACTTCAGCTTCCGCGCGCACCGCGCCGGCCTGCGCTGCATGGTGGCGGCCGACCTGCTGCTGGTACACGACTCGGCCGGCGGCTTCGGCACGCCGGACTGGACGCTGCATGCCGAGCGCGCGATGCACAAGTTCGCGGCCGAACTGCCGGCGATGGACGGGATGCCCGCGCAGCCCGAGTTGTACTCGGTAGCGCTGCGGGACGGGGATGAGTGGCGGCGGTTCTCGGCGGAATTGCTGAAATATTAATTAAAACAGCTACTTAGGGTGTTTCCGGGCATTTTCTATCTCAATAGCGCCGGGGTCTCGCCGAACCATTACCGGCGCTGGTCTGACTTTCGTCCCTACGCGGCCGCGGCAGCGCGTCTCACGTCCTCGATCACCGCCACCAGCTCGTCTACCTGTGTGGAACTGAATATTCCGTCCGGCCCTTTAGGCGTGAGGTCTGTGAACGGCGATTCATACAGCAACGCTGCATCCATGACCCCATGCTCGGTCAGGTGATCAATGACCAGATTGACGAATTCAATCTGGTTCGCATTGAGCATTTTGCCGTCGAGAAACACAGCGAGCGCCGCCTTTGCCGCCTCCCGATCCAGGCCCACTAGCGATCGCACAAAGAGCCCGAGACCCTGCGACTCCATCTTTGCGCGCTCGATCTCCTCGGCCGGACCAATTCCACTCGCTGCAAGCATTCGTTCCAGTTCCATCAGATCGGCGGCCGTAAGCGCCTTGTTCATCCGCAGCTTGTGGATCGCGAGGTGATCCTGATGCGCGCGGAGGAACGCCTGTGCCTTGGATCGGAACTTTGCGCGGTCGGTACCCTCGCCGAAGCCGGGTAACTCGACCTTCGACTCTTTGCCCCGCTCGTCCTCGAAGTCCGTGTAGATGGGCTTGCGCTTCTGCTTCTCGATGAGTTTGATGAGGTCGCGCAGGCGCCGGCGCATCCCCTCCAGTATCGGCACGGTCACGTCGCCCCACCACTCGTCGGTCTGAACGTCCTGGATGAGTGCGATCTGATCCCGAACCATCGGGATCGCGGACTTCTCCTCCAGCAGTCCGGCGAGATCCTTGACCTGATCGCGCAGCCGAGCGAAGCCCGGTTCCGACCGCAGCATCGCGAGTTGAAGGTTCAGCACCAGAAGGTCGAAGCGCTTCGCCTCCTCGTTCTCCGGGTCGAGTTCCGACGGCAAACCCGCCACTTGGTGCGACAGCTCCGCGAGCGCCTTGGGCGACAAGATGGCCCAAGCCTCGGGCTTGGCGTACTTCTCGACGAGGCGCCGGCGTGGCCGTACGACAAAGTTATCGAGGTTCATCGCCGCCGTCTCGCGCTGCAGCAGCTCGGCGAGAGAGCGGCGGACCTCGTCGTTCGTCTTAGGATAACCATAGATCGCAGCGGACTCTTTGACGAATTTGCCGTCTGCTTCGACCTGCTCCAGATGGCTCAGCTCGCCTATCAGGTCCAGACGCGCATTGAACAGCCGCTTTCCGAGCGACTCACCGACCGCACCCTCGATGGCGGGAATGTCCTGGCTGAAGTACTCCAGGTTCTGGCAGTAGTCGAAGACGCAGAAGTACTCCTTGTGCACGCCAGGCGCGAACAGGTCCGGGCAAAGCCTCGTGCCACGCCCCAACATCTGCCAGAACTTGGTCTTCGATCGCACCAGCTTGAAAAATACGAGGTTCACGACTTCGGGCACGTCGATACCCGTATCCAGCATGTCCACCGAGATGGCAAGGTGTGGCGCCCTATCCTTGACCGCGAAGTTGTCGATCAGGCTCTGCGCATACTCGGTCTTGAACGTGATGACGCGCGCAAACTCGCCCTTGAAGTGCGGATAGTTGGCGTTGAAACGCTCGGCAATGAACTCGGCGTGGTGCTGGTTTTTCGCGAACAGGATGGTCTTGCCAAGCCGGTCGCCGCCCGCCACCGTCTCGCCCCGGGTCATCAAATGCTCCAGAACCTTGTCGACGGTGTCCTTGTTGAACAACCACTTGTTGACGGCCTCGGCTTCCACACGATTCGGGACGTTTCCTTCGTCGTCCCATTCGAGGGCATCCCACTGGTCCTTGTCCTCTTCCGACAGCTCGTCGTAATTGATCCCTTCGCGCTGAAATTTGAGTGACACCGACACGGCCTTTGGCGGCACCAGGAACCCGTCGCGGACCGCTTCGTCGAGCCCGTAGGCGTCGGTCGGTACGCCGTTCTCGAGATCGAAAAGGCTGTAGGTGTTGCGATCCACTTGGTCCTTGGGCGTAGCCGTGAGCCCGACTAGAAGTGAGTCAAAGTAATCGAAGATCGCGCGGTATTTCTGGAACACCGAGCGGTGCGCCTCGTCGATGATGACCAGGTCGAAATGACCGACCCCGAAGCGCCGCTGGCCGTCCCGGGTATCGTCGATAAGGCCCATCATCGTGGGATAGGTCGACACGAAGACCCGCCCGTCGACGTCCTTCTCTGTGACCAGATTCACCGGTGAGGCGTCGGGCAGGTGGCGCTTGAAGGCGTTCACCGCCTGATTCACAAGAGCCACCCGATCCGCCAGGAACAGCACGCGCTTGGCCCAGTTGCAGCGCATCAGCAGATCGCACAGCGCGATGACGGTACGGGTCTTGCCGGCGCCGGTGGCCATCACCACAAGCGCCTTACGGTCGTGGTCGCTCTCAAAGGCCTCGGCGATGCGCCGGATGCCACGCGTCTGGTAATAGCGCTCGACGATGGCGGGATTGATCTCCCCGACCGCCAACGGCTTGCGCGTGCTGCGCCGCTGTACCGCCAGCTCCAGCTCCGCCTTCTTGTAGAAACCCTGTACTGCCCTTGGCGGGTAGCGCGTGTCGTCCCATAGCCAATGGTCGTAGCCATTTGAGTAGAAGATCAGTGGGCGCTGGCCGAACTGGCGCTCCAAGCAGTCGGCGTAAAGCTTGGCCTGCTGCTGTCCGACCCTCGCATCGCGACGTGTACGCTTGGCTTCGACCACCCCAAGCGGCTTGCCGTCGTCGCCCCAGAGTACATAGTCGACGTAGCCCTTGCCCTGGTTGTTGGGCATGCCGGCGACCTCGAATTCCCGGTCACGCGGCTGATCTAGCGGCCAGCCGGCCTCCTTCAGCAACAGATCAATGAAGTAATCGCGGGTCTCCGCCTCGGAGTAGTCATGCGTGTCCGGTTGTGCCGCTGACGTCTGCTTGGCCGCTGCCACCGCGGCACGCAGCCGTTTCAGTTCCTCGTCCAAAGTGCTCTTGTCGGCCAACAACGCGGCAAGCTTCTCGTCGCGCTCCCGCAAGCTGGATTCGAGCTGCTGCAGCTGCTCGGCGGTCTGTCCGCGTCCCGGTGTGGACTTCGGCAGCGCGCTCGTGTCGAAGACCAAGCCCGGCACGGGCCGCGCCGCGCGACCGTAGGTGCGGGCAAGCCAGTACGCCACGTGGAACAACTCGCGCACCGCAACCACGGCATCGTCGAGCGGAATCGCCCGATGCCCGTGCACGGCACGGTTACCCAGCGTGATGATGACCCGTGCTTTGCTAAACACCGCCTCGCCAGCGGTCTGCTTGAAGCTAGGCTCGTGGATCAGCGCCGACAGGTTGTCCTGATACGGCAGTTTCAGTGCTTCATCGTGCTTGTAGGCCCAGCCCACCGCGAGTTCGAGTGCGCGCCGCGCATAGAAGCACGCGGTGCGCGGATCGGCATATACAGCCGTCTCCACCCTGGCCGACGCCTCGAAGACAGCGGCCCATTCGCTCTGGAGAAAGGCGAACTGACTCACTCGTCGATGCTCCCCTTGCCATGGACAGCCTCAATCCTGCCGTCGCCGGTGAACCAGATGAACGGCTTAATAACCGTCGCCGCCCAAGCTGATTGCGATGATTTGCTTCGGGATTGCAACCTGCATGCAGGTTGTTGCAAACCGATACTAAAAAACCCCTTTTTTTTCAATACTTTATGGAGCCCCATCACCCGTGCACCGCTCAAAACAGGCAGGTCAGGCTTCACGGTTGCAATTCCTCGGGACCCGCCCCCGGGTACCAGCGGGCCGCTTTCGTGACCCCGATGCTATGGATCGATCCATCGGTACGCAGTTCCCGTAGCAAGACCTGAATCTGGCTTCTCGACAGGGCAGGCAAAACCTGCCGGAACTCCTCCATCTGCGCGCCGCTCACCGCGTTGTCCTGGATGTGCTTGAGCAGAAGCGCCTTGTTCGTCCCTCGATCCAGCCCCTTCTTTCGCGTGTACACACCCTTGCCACCCAAAGCGGCGTAAAGCCCGCGCGCCAGTATGTGCCGGGTTCCCCTTCCGCCCCCAATCGACTCTACTGCCCCGGCGGCGATCAGACCCGGCAGACAAGCCTTGAGATGCTCCGGTATCGATTGGTCACGGCTCAGATAGTCGAGCGTCAGGAAGTCGTACGTCGAGAATGACTTGAGTTTCTCCTCACCCAGCTTCTCGATGAAGCGCACGAATGCAGGACTGGCCACCGTCCCAAAGAGGGCGAGGCGCACTTCGTGTGGCGAAGTACCCGCAAAGCTGGGGAGCGCCTTGCCCTGACGGATCGCGCTCTCGTACATCAGGTTCATGCCTTGGCCGGATCGCTCGATCAGTCCGCACTTAGCCAGCGCTTCGGCCAGCCGTCGATTGCGCGGATTCTGCTGGTCGAGGATGTTCCCCGGCGTGACTCCGGCTGGCAGGCCACCGGGGCTCACCACCTCCAGCCGCTGGGCAAACTGTCGAACGAACACCGAGCCACCGAGACGATAGTCCCGATGTGCCACGGCATTGAGCAGCGCCTCGCGCACGGACACCTCATCGAAGGTGGGCAGTTCGATACGGAACAATCCGTCTTGGTAGCTCTGCCTGTCGTTACGCAGATTGATCTTGCTCCAGAGGGCGTCGTTCCATAGAAAGAAGCCCTCCCGAAACTCCTCCCGGTCTGCCGCAGGGCCCGACGCCTCCGAGGACCGGTACTCGAACACGAGTTCCGCCTGCGCCAGCCAGCGCCCCAACGCCGCACGCGTACCAAACAGGATCAGCGCCGCGTAAGTGATGCGCCCCTCAAGAAAAAGTTCGGCGTTCGCGAGCGTCTGCTCATCGGTCCACAGGGTTTTGCGGTCGTCGCGTGTGCGGGCGACCCAGCGACTGCGAAAGGCCGATATCGCCTCCAGCGACAAGTCGCTCATGCTCGCACCGGAACAGAACTCCGCAGAGAAATCCGGCCCCGTCTCGGAGAACATGGCCCGCAACTCCGCGCCGCTCAGCGCGGTCAGTTCATCCCCTG
>CAIVVS010000241.1 GCA_903909415.1 uncultured Pseudomonadota bacterium
GCGACCTGTCCGCGCCGCGCGCGCTGGTGAGGCGCGGCGGCACGGAAGTGCGCGTTGCAGGCCGCGACGTGGTGCGCGGCGACCTGCTGGTGCTGCATGAAGGCGACCGCGTCCCGGCCGACGCGACGCTGCGGGAGGGCACGCTGTCGGTAAACGAATCGCTGCTCACCGGCGAAGCGGTGGCGGTGTCCAAGCGGCCGGCCAGGGAGGGCGACGCGCGCGTGGCCGAACCCGGCGGCGACGGCACGCCGTTCCTGTTCGCCAGCACCGTGGTCACGCAGGGCCGGGCGGTCGCTGAAGTCACCGCCATCGCGGGCAACACCGCCGTGGGACGCATAGGCGCGGCCTTGTCGGCGACCACCGAGCCACCGTCCGCCCTGCAGCAGGGCTCGCGCCGGCTGGTGCGGCGCCTGGGCGCGGGCGCAATGGCGACGGCGAGCGCGCTGGTGCTGCTCGGCTGGCTGTGGGACGGCAAGCCGCTGCTGGACGCGCTGCTCTCGGGCATCGCGCTCGCGATGGCCATCCTGCCGGAGGAGATCCCGGTGATCCTCACCGTGTTCCTCGCGCTGGGCGCCTGGCGCATCTCGCGCCAGAAGGTACTGACGCGGCGCGTGTCCGCGGTGGAAGCGCTGGGCGCGATCACGGTGCTGGCGGTGGACAAGACCGGCACCCTGACCCAGAACCGCATGGCGGTTGCCGAGGTGGCGACGCCGCAGGCGGCCTTTGCCGCGTCGGACGGGAACGAGCTGCCCGAGGCCCTGCATGGGCTGGTCGAGTTCGCGATGCTCGCCACGCCGGCCGACCCCTTCGACCCGATGGAGCAGGCGATACAGGCCTTCGGTCACGCGCACCTCGCGCAGACCGAGCATGTGCATGACGGCAGGCAGCCCGAGTTCGAGTACCCGCTGTCGGGCGAGATCGTCGCGATGACCCGTCTTTATACCGAGGCCAGCCACTCGCAGTTCCTGCTCGCCACCAAGGGCTCGCCCGAAGCCGTCATGGCCCTGTGCCACATGGACACCGGACCGCACCAGGCGGCACGCGACGCGATACGCGCGCAGGTCGAGGCGATGGCCGGGCGCGGGCTGCGCGTGCTCGGCGTCGCGCGCGGAAGCTGGCAGGCGCCCGCGGGCGCGGCGGCGGCCGACGCATGGCCGGCGAGCCAGCATGACTTCGACTTCAGCTTCCTCGGCCTGGTCGCGCTGGCCGATCCGCCGCGCGACGACGTGCCGGATGCGATCGCCGAGTGCCGCCGCGCCGGCATACGCGTGGTGATGATGACCGGCGACCATCCGGCCACCGCGGCGGCGATCGCGCGCCAGGTCGGCCTGAGCGAGCGCCCGGGCATCCTGACCGGCGCCGAGATCGAGGCCATGGATGACGCAGCGCTCACCGCCCGCCTGCGCCACACCGACCTGTGCGCGCGGCTGCAACCGGCGCACAAGCTGCGCCTGGTGCAGGCGCTGCGCGCCGCGGGCGAGGTGGTGGCGATGACCGGCGACGGCGTGAACGATGCGCCGGCGCTCAAGGCGGCCGACGTCGGCATCGCGATGGGCGAGCGCGGCACCGACGTGGCGCGCGAGGCCGCCGCCATCGTGCTGCTGGACGACAGCTTCGCCAGCATCGTCGCGGCGATACGCCAGGGCCGGCGCATCTACGACAACATCGTGCGCGCGACGCGCTTCACGGTGGCGGTGCACATCCCCATCATCGGCCTGGCGCTGGTGCCCGCGCTGCTGCACTGGCCGGCGCTGCTGCTGCCGGTGCACATCGTACTGATGCAGTTGCTGATCGACCCGGCGTGCGCGGTGGTATACGAGGCCGAGCTGGAGGCAGCCGGGGCAATGCAGCGCCCGCCGCGCGCGGCAGGCGGCTCGCCGTTCGCAAGCGACAACCTGCTGCGCGGGCTGTGGCAGGGACTGGGAATCGGCTGCATCCTGGTCGTTGGCAACGCGCTGCTGATCCATGCCGGCGAGTCGGGAGCGCAGGGCCGCAGCGCGGTCTTCACCGCACTGGTGGCCGGCGTGATGCTGCTGACACTGGCAAACCGCGACCGCTGGTTCAGCACGGACAATCCCTGGCTCATCCGCATGGCCTTCGCCGTGGTGACGATGCTCGCGCTTGTGCTTGCGATTCCCGCCTTGCGCCAGATGATGGGACTGGAATTGCCGGGAGGAGCCGGTCTTGGGGCGGCCTTGCTGATGATCGGGGCGAGCGCCACGTGGCTGATCGCCTTGCGCTGGTTCGCGCGCAGGCAGGAAGCCGCTGCGCCTGGCGCTGCCTGAGCACGCGCCCGGCTTGCTGAGCGGCAAAGCGAGCGCGTATTCTTCGCAGCGCCGCCTGCAAACGAATCGCGCCACCGACAAGGCAATCGATGAAACTCGCCACCTGGAACGTCAACTCGCTGAAGGTCCGACTGCCGCACCTGCTTGACTGGCTCGCGCGCACCACGCCCGACGCGGTCTGCCTGCAGGAAACCAAGCTGGAGAACGCGAAGTTCCCGCAGGCCGAGATCGAGGCGGCCGGATACAGCGTGGCCTTCAACGGCCAGAAGACCTACAACGGCGTGGCCATCCTCGCGCGCGGCGGCATGGACGCGGTGGCGATGGACATTCCCGGCTTCGAGGACGAGCAGAAGCGCGTGATCTCCGCGACCGTCAACGGGACCCGCGTGGTCTGCGCCTATGTGCCCAACGGCCAGTCGGTGGACAGCGACAAGTACCAGTACAAGCTGCGCTGGCTGGCGGCCTTCGAGGCCTGGCTGA
>CAIVVS010000242.1 GCA_903909415.1 uncultured Pseudomonadota bacterium
AGCCGGAATCCAGTGTCGTTCAGGAATTCAAACGACGCTGGATTCCCGCTTTCGCGGGAATGACGGGGCTTTGTAGTGCGGTTGTGTCGGGTTTTGTCCAGGCGCAGCACCGGCGTGTTGTGGGCCACGCAGTCCATCTGTCATTCCGGACGCCGCCGCCGGCGGCGAGCCGGAATCCAGTGTCGTTCAGGAATTCAAACGACGCTGGATTCCCGCTTTCGCGGGAATGACGGTACTTCGTCCAGGCCAGCCTAGCGCGCGCGTCGCGCGGGAGCGGCCTTTTTTGTCGCCGGACGCTTCACGTCCTTCACCGGCACCTTCACCGCGACCTTCTTTGCCGCCGGCTTCGCCGTGCCCTTCGCCCGCCGCTTGCGCGGCTGCGAGTCCTCGTGGATCTTCTTTGCCCGCGCGCGCATCGCCGCCGCATAGGCGCTGCGCGCCCAGGGCAGCATCTCCTGCGCCGATTCCAACGCGGACTCCGGCGCGCGGTAGTAGGAGGTTTCCATCTGCCGGTCCTTGCGGTGGAACGACAAGGGCGTGCCGCCGGCCTGGGTGAACTCGCCGCGGTTGATCGCGTCGGTCTTGAGGAACACCGTGCCGTCGGTGACGATGGCGAACATCAGGCCGTCCAGGAACATGCCGTGGCCGGAAAACATGCGCCGCGGCTGGACCGTGCCGAACGGCCCCAGCAGTTCCATCACATGGTCGATGAGTCCGTCGTCGCGCATGGGGGTTGGAGTGCGGGATGCCTGCGTGGTTCCGGCCGCGGGTCCGGTCCGCCCCTAGTCGGTTACCGTGACGCCCTTCCAGAAGGCGATGCGCCCCCGGATGTTGGCGGCTTCGGGCTTGGGGTCGGGGTAGTACCAGGCGGCGTCCTTGTTCACCTTGTCGCCCACCACCACGTCGTAGTAGCTCGCCGTGCCCTTCCAGCCGCATACCGTGTGGGTGTCGCTCGGCCGCAGCATCTCCGGGCGCACCGCGTCCTTGGGGAAGTAGCGGTTGTTCTCGACGATCTCGCACTGGTCGCTCTCGGCGATCAGCGTTCCGTTCCAGCTCGCTCGTGGCATGGTGCCTCCGGTTGGGGTGAGCCTAACGGACTGATATTACTGGGCAAAGTCTGTTGTGTCGTGGACGGATCGCCAGTGGAAAATGGCAGAAAACAGTATAAGTGACTGATTTAATTCAATAAATCAGCCTCCTTCTGCGTGGCGGCCGACTCCCGCGCGCTCAGGCCCCGCCGCTGTTGCGCAGCTTCACCGCTTCAAGCGCCGCCGGGCGCGCCACCGAGGCGGACAGCCAAGCCTTGAGCTTCGGGTAGTGCGCCAGCTTGTCGTAGTTCATCTCGTGCAGCGAGTACAGCACGCTGGCCACCATGAAGTCGGCCATGCCCCAGGCGGCGCCCTGGAAGTACGGCGATGCCTCCAGCGCCAGCTCCAGCACCTTGAGCTTGGTGAGCAGGACGGGCTCGGCGTCGTCGGCCAGCTTCGGGATGCGCTTCTCCGGCGGGAAGCGGAAGCGGTTCTGGAACACCAGGATCATCGGGCCTTCCACGTCGTTGGCGATGTAGAAGGACCACTGCAGCGCGCGCCCCACGCCGCCCATGTCCGCGGGCCACAGCGGGCTCTTGTACTTCTCGGCCAGGTACAGGTTGATCGCGGCGGACTCCCACAGGATCACGCCGTCGTCGTCGATGGTCGGCACGCGGCCGTTCGGGTTGAGTTGGGTGTACCAGCCTTCCTTGGCCGTCGCGGCGTCGCTGTTGATGGTGACATTGACGTGCTCGTAGGGAATGCCGGATTCCTTGAGCATCCAGCAGACGCGGAAGGCGCGCGAGCGGTACTGGCCGTAGAGCTTGAGCATGGTGGGTCCCCTTGTTGGATCGGCGTGCGTCCGTGCATGCCGCGCGGCGCCTGGCGCCTGCAGCGGCCGATTCTATCGGCTAGGCGGGGATCACGTAGCCCTTGTCGCGGAACAGCCGCAGGCAGGCGTCCACCACGGCCGGGTCGTAGATCGTGCCGCGGCCGCGCTCGATTTCCTCCAGCGCCGGCGCTATGCCCAGGCCCGGGCGGTACGGACGGTGCGAGGACATGGCTTCCACCGTGTCGGCGACGGCCATGATGCGCGACTGCGGCAGGATGGCCTCGCCCTTGAGGCCCAGCGGGTAGCCCGTGCCATCGAGGCGCTCGTGGTGCTGGCGCACCATGTCGGCCACCGGCCAGGGGAAGTCGACGTTCTTCAACACCTCGTAGCCGGCTTCCACGTGGCCCTTCACCAGCTCGTACTCCACCGCCGACAGCTTGCCTGGCTTGGCGAGGATCTCGGCCGGCACCAGGATCTTGCCGACGTCGTGCAGCATGCCCGCCACGCGCAGGCCCTCCAGCTCGCCCTCTTCGTTGCCCAGCTCGCGGCCGATGGCCACCGCCAGCTCGGCCACGCGCCGCTCGTGGCCGGCGGTGTAGGGGTCGCGCATCTCCGACAGCGCCGAGGCGACCTCCACGGTGCGCAGGAACGCCTCCTCGATCTGCCTGATGTAGCGCTGGATGGCTTCTTCCGCGCGCTTCTTGTCCGAGATGTCCTGCAGCACGCCGATGATGGCCGGCTGGCCGCGCCAGGTCGCGCCGCTGCCGTGCGCGCCGACCTCGACGCGGGAGCCGTCAGGACGCAGCAGCGCCATCTCGTAGGCCACGCTCTTGACTTCGCCTTCGATGCGCTTGCGGACGTTCTCGATGGCCGCTTCCCGGAACTCCGGCGCGATCAGGCCCAGCATGTCGACGCCGGCCAACTGGTCGGGATTGTCGTAGCCCAGGATGTCCGCATAGCGTTGGTTGCAGAACGCCACGCGACCATCCTGGATCACGTACATGCCGACGATCGACTGGTCGACCACGGCACGCAGCTGGGCGCGCTCCTCGGCGAGCACCGCGTCGGTCCGCTTGCGCCGCGTGATGTCCAGGTGCGTGCCGGACAGGCGCACCGCCCGGCCGGCGGTGTCGTGCATGGTGACCTTGCCCTTGTCCAGCACCCAGACCCAATGGCCGTCCTTGTGGCGCAGCCGGTGCTCGGACTCGTAGGCCGGGGTCTCGCCGTCCACGCAAGCACGTATGCGTTCCATCACTTGGGGCATGTCATCCGGGTGGACGATGGCTTTCCAGGAGGAAACGTCCTGCTTGATCTCGGCCACGTCGTAGCCAAGCATCTGCGCCCAGCGCGCGTTGTAGGTGGTGCGCCCGGTGGGCAGATCCCAGTCCCAGGTGCCTATCTCGCCGCCCTCGACGGTGAGTTCCAGCATCTGCAGCGCGTCGCGCAACTCGGCTTCCGCCTTGTGCTGCGCGGTCACGTCGATGGACAGGGCCACCTTGGCTTGCCTGCCGTCCCAGTCCGTGTCGTGCACCACCACATGCACGTCGATGAGCGTGCCGTCCTTGATGCGGTGCCGCCAGTAGCCCGCATCGACGGCGCCGTCCGGGTGGGCCGCGACGTGCGCCTTGAGGGCTGCGGCGTCCTCGGCCGGGCGGATGTCCTGGATGCCCATCCCGAGGAACTCCTCCCGGGAGTAACCGTAGTGGGTGATTGCCATGTCGTTCACCGCAAGGATGCGCAGCGTCCCGGCGTCGAACACCCACATCGGATGCGGGTTGTCGGCGAACAGCTGGCGGTAGCGGACCTCGCTCTCGGCCAGTTCGCGCCCCGCGCGCTGCTGTGCGGTGACGTCCATGCACTGGACCAGGCGCGCCGGCTTGCCCGCCCA
>CAIVVS010000243.1 GCA_903909415.1 uncultured Pseudomonadota bacterium
CGGCCTGGCCGAGCCGCCCCGGGAAGCGGGCGATGCCAAGGCGCCCGCAGTGGCTGCGCAGGCAGCTCCTGCTGCGCCCGCCGCCGCCCCTGCTGCCGTCCCGGCCGCCGCGCCTGCCGCGGAGGCCGAGCGCCAGCCGGCGCCGATGGCGTTCTGGATGGTGGCCGGCATCGGTGCGGTGCTGCTGGCCGCGTTCTACGCGATCTTCAGCTTCGCGCGCGTCGAGATCTTCAAGATGCTGCTCTCGTCGTTCTTCCCGCTGGCGGTGCTGATCCTCGCGGTGCTCGGGTCCATCGTGTTCGGCCTGGCCACGCCCACGGAAGCGGCGGCGGTCGGAGCCGCCGGCGGCCTGCTGCTCGCGGCGGCCTACCGCCAGCTGAACACGCGCGTGGTCAGGGAGTCGGTGTTCCTCACCGCCAAGACCAGCGCGATGGTGTGCTGGCTGTTCGTCGGCTCGTCGATCTTCTCGGCCGCGTTCGCGTTGCTGGGCGGGCAGGAACTGGTGGAGAAGTGGGTGCTGTCCATGGACCTCACGCCGATCCAGTTCATGCTGCTGGCGCAGTTCATCATCTTCATCCTCGGCTGGCCGCTGGAGTGGACCGAGATCATCGTGATCTTCATGCCGATCTTCGTGCCGCTGCTGGCCCACTTCAACATCGACCCGCTGTTCTTCGGCCTGCTGGTGGCGCTCAACCTTCAGACCGCGTTCCTGTCGCCGCCGGTGGCGATGGCCGCGTTCTACCTGAAGGGCGTGTCGCCGCCGCACGTGACGCTGAACCAGATCTTCGCGGGGATGATGCCGTTCATGGGCATCCAGGTGGTCGCGCTGTTCCTGCTGTACATGTTCCCCGGGATCGGCTTGTGGCTGCCGCAGGTGCTGTACGGTCGGTAGGCGGCCGGGTTCCCAAGGGCAAAAGGGCCGCGCGAGCGGCC
The DNA here is from genome assembly GCA_903909415.1 of uncultured Pseudomonadota bacterium. Next base: position 934 of record CAIVVS010000243.1, read on the forward strand.
CTTTTTCTTTCCGGCTTTGCTACGATGCGCGCGCACGCCCCGCATTGCCCACGTCCCGCATCGCCCAAGCCCACGCCGCCATGAAAAAGACCACCTTCCCCACGCCGCAGGATGCCGAAGCCGCCTTCTACGAGGCGCTGGAAACCGCCGACCTGGACGCGATGATGGAGGTCTGGGCCGAGGACGAGGAAGTGGTGTGCGTGCACCCGGGCGGGCCGCGCCTGGCCGGCCTGCAGCAGGTGCGCGCCAGCTGGGAAGGCATGTTCTCCACCGGCCAGCGCCTGAAGGTGCAACTCACCAACCAGTCGGTGATGAGCGGCATGATGGTCGCGGTGCACAGCCTGCACGAGAACATCACCCTGCCGGGCGAGCCGCGGCCGCGCCAGCCGGTGGTCACCACCAACGTGTACCTGCGCACCGCCAACGGCTGGCGCATGATCGTGCACCATGCCTCGCCCGCTCCCCAGCAGCCGGCGCCCGCGCCCGCGCCGCGCGCGTCCGAGCCATCCAAGACCCTGCACTGAAGCCGGTGCATTGCATCGCGCCGGGCAGCTCGCGGCCCCGCGCGTTCCGGTTCCGGTGAGCCATCCGTGAGCAGCCCGTACCGCTCCCCCTGGTGGCTGCCCGGCGGCCATGCGCAGACCATCTACGCCGCGGCGCTCGGGCGACTGCGTCCGGCGCAGGGGCGCGGGCCGGTGCTGCGGCGCGAGCGCTGGGACACGCCCGACGGCGACTTCGTGGACGTGGACTTCCTGGACGCGCCCGCGGGCGGCTCCGTTGCGGCTCCGGCCGACACGCCCATGGTGGTGATGTTCCACGGACTGGAGGGATCGTCGCGCAGCCACTATGCGCGGGCCATGATGCGCGCCCTGGCCGGGCGCGGCTGGCGCGGGGCGCTGCCGCACTTTCGCGGCTGCTCGGGTGAACCCAACCGGCTGCCGCGCGCCTACCACTCGGGTGACTCCGCCGAGATCGGCTTCCAGCTCGCGCGGCTGCATGCGATGGCCACCGCGTCCTCGCCGGCTGCGCCGCTGTACG
>CAIVVS010000244.1 GCA_903909415.1 uncultured Pseudomonadota bacterium
CATGGCGGGCGCGCCGCAGCTCGCCTTTCCGGCGCAGAACGTGATCACCGGCGCGGTGCGCGCCGCTTCGGCCAAGGCCGGTGTGCCGGACGCCGTGGCCATGTGGGCCGGCCAGGCCGCCCCGCTCGCCCGCGCCCTGCCCGCCGCTGAGCTCATCGCCCGCATCGAGGCCGAGACGCTGGACGCGCTGGACCGGCTCGCATCGCTGCGCCGCTGAACACGCCATTTCCGACGAGGACCCCATGCTCAACGACCCGATCGTCATCGCCGCCGCCGCCCGCACGCCCATGGGTGGCTTCCAGGGCGAGCTCAAGGGCTTTTCCGCGCCGGAGCTCGGCGCGGCGGCGATCCGCGCCGCAGTCGAGCGCTCCGGCGTGAATCCGGAGCAGGTGCAGGAAGTGCTGATGGGCTGCGTGCTGCCGGCGGGCCTGGGCCAGGCACCGGCGCGCCAGGCCTCACTCGGCGCCGGCCTGCCGCTGTCAGCCGGCTGCACCACGGTCAACAAGATGTGCGGCTCGGGCATGAAGGCCGCGATGCTGGCGCACGACCTCCTCGCCGCCGGGACGAACGACATCATGGTGGCCGGCGGCATGGAGTCCATGAGCAACGCGCCCTACCTGCTGCCCAAGGCCCGCGCAGGCCTGCGCATGGGCCACGGCCAGGTGATGGACCACATGTTCCTCGACGGCCTGGAGGACGCCTATGACAAGGGCCGGCTGATGGGCAGCTTCGCCGAGGAATGCGCCGACAAGTACGCCTTCACCCGCGAGGCGCAGGACGCGTTCGCGATCAGCTCGCTCGAGCGCGCGCAGAAGGCCAACAGCGAAGGCTGGTTCGCCTGGGAAACGGTTCCCGTGGCGATCCAGTCCGGCAAGGACGAGCGTTTCATGGAACGCGACGAGCAGCCGTTCAAGGCCAACATCGCCAAGATCCCGGCGCTGCGCCCCGCGTTCCGCAAGGACGGCACCGTAACCGCCGCCAACTCGTCCTCGATCTCCGACGGCGCGGCCGCGCTGGTGATGATGCGCCGCTCCCACGCCGAGAAGCTCGGCATCACGCCGCTGGCGATCATCGCCGGCCACGCCACGCACGCGCAGGAACCCGGCCTGTTCACCACCGCGCCGGTGGCGGCGATGCAGAAGCTGCAGCAGCGGCTGGGTTGGGGCGCGAACAGCGTGGACCTGTACGAAGTCAACGAGGCCTTCGCCGTGGTCACCATGACCGCGATGAAGGAACTGGTGCTGCCGCACGACAAGGTCAACATCCACGGCGGCGCCTGCGCGCTCGGCCACCCGATAGGCGCATCCGGCGCGCGCATCATCGTGACCCTGATAGGCGCGCTGCGCCGCACCGGCGGCCGGCGCGGCGTGGCCAGCCTGTGCATAGGCGGGGGCGAGGCCACCGCGATGGGCATCGAACTCGCCTAGCAGGAACAACGTGGAGGCAAGGACATGAGCAAGCGCAAACTGATTTCCTCCGGGTCCTCGTTCGAGGCGGTGGCCGGCTACAGCCGCGCGGTGGTGGACGGCGACTGGGTGTTCGTCTCCGGCACCACCGGCTACGACTACAAGGCGATGCGCATCCCGAACGACCTGCTGGAGCAGACCCACAACGCGTTCCGCAACATCGAGTCCGCGCTCGCTCAGGTCGGCGCGGCGCTGTCGGACATCGTGCGGGTGCAGGCCTATATCTGCGACCAGCGCCACTACGCGCTGGTCGCGCCCATCTTCGGCAAGTACCTCGGTGACGTGCGCCCGGCCATGACCATGCTGGTTGCGCAGCTGGTGGACCCGGCGATGAAAATCGAGATCGAGGTGACCGCACGCATCCAGCCACCCAAGGCCAAGCCCGCCCGCAAGGCGACGGCGAAGAAGGCCCTGAGCACGCGCGCGCCGGCGCGCCGCAGCCGGCACCGCTGAGCGCCACGCAAGGAGCTCCCTTGGCAGACCCGATCGATTTCTACTTCGACTACTCCTCGCCCTACGGTTATTTCGCCGGCGAGAAGATCGACGCCCTCGCCGCGCGGCATGGCCGCACGGTGCGCTGGCGGCCCTTCCTGCTGGGCGTGGCCTTCAAGGCCACCGGCGGCGCGCCCCTGCCCCAAGTGCCGGTCAAGGGGCCCTACCACGTGCATGACTTCGCCCGTACCGCCCGCTACCTCGGCGTTGAATACCGCCAGCCGCCCAAGTTCCCGATTTCCTCGGTCGCACCGACGCGCGCCTACTACTGGCTGGAGGCGAGCGACCCGGCGCGCGCGGTGGCGCTGGCTCGCGCGCTGTACCGGGCCTACTTCGTCGACGGCACGGACATCTCGGACCCGGAGCAGACCGCGAAGGTCGCAGAAGCCATGGGCATCGACGGCGCGGCGGTCCGCGCCGGCATGGCCGATGCCGCGGTGAAGGAACGCACCAAGGCGGAAGTCGATGCCGCGATCGCGCGCGGCGCCTTTGGTTCGCCCTACATCGTGGTCGATGGCGAACCGTTCTGGGGTTCGGACCGGCTGGACCAGGTCGAACGCTGGCTCGCGACCGGCGGCTGGTGATGCCGGCCATCCATTCCGCGCTCAACCCGCGCGATCCCAGCTTCGCGGCCAATGCCGCCGCGATGGCGGCCCTGGTCGCCGACCTGCGCGCCAAGGTGGCGACGGTGGCGCTGGGCGG
>CAIVVS010000245.1 GCA_903909415.1 uncultured Pseudomonadota bacterium
CGCGGCGTCAAAGGATACGGCCCAGGTGGCCTGGGCCGCGGCGTCATCGGATGTACGAGAAGGCCATCGCTGATGGACCTGCGCCACCTCGAATACTTCGTGCAGATCATCGAGCAGGGCAGCCTGCTCAAGGCGGCACGCGCGCTGGGCCTGGCGCAGCCGGCGCTGTCCAAGCGCGTGGCCAGCCTGGAGGCCGAACTCGGCACGCGACTGCTGCACCGGACGGTGCAGGGCGTGCGTCCGACCGATGCCGGCGCGCAGTTGTACCGCCATGCCCAGGCCATCCTGCGGCAGGTGGACCGGCTGCGCGGCGAACTGGACCGCAGCGGCGAGCCGCTGGCCGGCACCGTGTCCATGGGCATGCTCACCAGCCTCTCGCCGCTGTTCGGCCCGGCCCTGCTGGGCGAACTGCGCGCTCGGCATGCCGGCGTGCGCCTGCACGTGGTGGAGATGCTGTCCGAGGAATCCACACAGCGTGTGCGCCGCGGCGAACTGGACATGGCGCTGATCACCGGCGACGTCCCGGCGCGCGACCTGAACGCGCAGCTGCTGTTCGAGGAAGACCTGTTCTACGTGGCGCCATCGATGGCGCAGGGATCGCGCGTGTCGCCGGGGACGGCGAAGCGCCGCGGCGCGGAGGAGGTGGTGCGCATGGCCGAGCTGGCGGGGGCGGCGGTGGTGCTGCCGCGCCAGGGCGGGGTGCTGCGCGAACTGGTGCAGCGTCCCTTCGCCGCCGAGGGCATCGCCATCGACGTGGTGGCCGAGTTCGACTCGGTGCACACCATGGCGGCCACCGCCATCAACGGCGTGGCGGCGACCATCCTGCCGTGGAGCGTGCTCGGCAGCCTGCCGCGTGGCGTGCCGGAACGTGGCGGCGCGCTGTCGGTGCGGCGCATCGTCGAGCCGTCCATCACCCGCAAGGTCTGGCTGGTCACCTCGCCGCAACTGCCGCCCGGTCCCGCGGCGCGCATGCTGATCGCGGTGCTGCCGCAGGTGGTGGCGCGCGTATTGGCCGGCAGCGCCCCGCGCACCCGCGGTGTCCGGATCGCGCCGGCGCCGAAGTCGCGCAAGGCCTGACCGCCTCCGCTGCGCCGGCTATAACCGGCGCGAATGGCCCGCTGCTGGAAGTTGGCGTATCGGCATGGCTGGCCCTTTGCTAGACTCGCGGCCTTCGCTGGCACCTGCGCCGTCGCACCCAACATCCATGAGCCTGAACCGCATCACCCTGGTATTCGAGGACGGCCGCTCGGTCGAGGTCGGCGCGCTGGCGCACGAGACGGTGTACTCGGCCGCGCTGCGCCAGAAGGTGCGCCTGGAGCACGACTGCCTGGAGGGCGCCTGCGCGAGCTGCAAGGCGCTGTGCACCAGCGGCGAGTACGCGCTGGGCGACGTCAGCGAGGATGCGCTGTCGAAGGCGGAGGCCGCGCAGCGCCAGGTGCTCGCGTGCCAGATGCGCGCCACCAGCGACTGCGTGCTGGAGTTCGGCTACGACTCCGCGCTGGCGCTGGGCAAGCAGGCGCCGGTGGAACGCGCGGCCGCGCTGGTGTCGGCCGAACGCGTGTCCTCCACGGTGGTGCGGCTGGAGCTGGCGTTGCAGGGCCCGGTGCCCGCCTTCCTCGCCGGCCAGTACGTGCACCTGTCGGTGCCGGGCACGGATGTGCGGCGCAGCTACTCGTTCGCCAATCCGCCGGGTGAAGGCGCGCGCATGCTGTTCTACGTGAAGCAGCTTGCCTCGGGTGCGATGAGCGACTACGTGGGGCGCGCGGCGCCGGGCGATGCCTTCACGCTCACCGGGCCGTACGGGCGCTTCTACCTGCGCGCGCCGCAGCGGCCCATCCTGATGGTGGCAGGCGGCACCGGCCTCGCGCCCATGCTGTCCATGCTGGAGCAGCTGGCCGCGCAGGGGTGCACCCAGCCCATCCACCTGCTGTATGGCGTGGCCGAGCCGCAGGAGTACTTCGGCGCGGCGCAGCTGGACGGGCTCGCGGCGCGGGGGCTGTCCCTGTCTGTGGAGCGGATCTCGGTCGCCGACGACGGCGGCAAGCCGTCAGGACACGTCACCAGCCTGCTGCGCGCCGGGCTGGTGCACGCTGGCGAGGTGGATGCCTACTTGTGCGGCCCGCCGCCCATGGTCGAGGCAGCGACCGGGTGGCTGCTGGGCGCGGGCGTGCCGCAGGCGCGCATCCACGCCGAGAAGTTCCTCCCGTCGTAAACGCCGCGCGGCCCCGGGTGGGGCCGCAACGGGTTGCCCCCGGATGCGGGGGATGCGGGATGCCGGGGGCTAGGAGATGTACTTCGCCGGTCCCATCAGCGCGTGGATCACCACCATCGCGGCGATGATGCCGCCCACCAGCCAGAGCGGGTTGAACGGCGCCGCGCCGGTGGCCTCGATCGGGGCCGCGCTGGCGGAAGCGGCGGCGGGCGCAGCCGCCGTCGCGGGCGCCTCGGCGGCCTTGGGTGCGATCACCGCGTTGAACTTGGCGAAGAAATCGTCGGCCTGCTTCTTGGCCACGCCGTCGATCAGGCGCGAGCCGATCTGGGCCAGCTTGCCGCCCACGTTGGCCTTGGCGGTGTAGGTCATCTTGGTGCCGGCGCCGTCGGCTTCCAGCTTCACCGTGGCGCTGCCCTTGGCGAAGCCGGCCGCGCCGCCCGAGCCCTCGAACGCGATCGCGTAGGACTCCGGCGCGACGATGTCGGAGATCGCCATCTTGCCGGCGAACTTGGCCTTCACCGGGCCGACGGCGGCGGTCATCGCCACCTTGTACTCGTTCTCGCCGGTTTTCTCGATGGTCTCGCAGCCGGTGATGCACTGCTTGAGCACCTCGGGATCGTTCAGTCCGCGCCAGACTTCGGCCTGCGGGGCTGCGATGCGTTGTTCGCCGGTCATTTCCATGTGCGTCTCCAGGGGGCTGCGTGGCTCGTGAATCCGCCATTTTACCCCCTGCGCGGCGAACTACCCTGCTCGCCTCGGACAGCGACCGGCTCTCCAGCGCGACGTGCTTGTCGCGGGTGGCGGCGCGCAGGGCTCCTGCCGCGAACGCCCGGGCGCGGCCGCGGGATCGCGCCTAGGCGCCGAGCAGTTCCCGCACCAGCCCGCGCTGGATGGCGCAGGCCTGCTCCAGCTGGGCCAGCGGCAGGCATTCATTGGCCGCGTGGCCCTGCGCGCCGTCGCCCGGGCCGAAGCAGACGATGTCGATGTCGATGCCGGTGTCGCTGAAATGCCGGCCGTCGCTCGCGCCCGGGGCCTCGATGAAGCCGATGGTGTTGCCGCAGGCCGCCTGCGCCGCCGCGCCGAAGGCCTTCACCAGGGCGCCATCGGCGCGGGCGCGGAATCCGTTGGTGCCGGCCAGGCGCTTGAGCGACCAACTGCCCGCCGGTTCGCCTGCGGCGGCCAGCAGCCGTTCGACTTCCGCCATCGCGGCCTCCACCGTCTCGCCGCTGGGCAGCAGGCGCCGGTCCAGCGTGGCGACGCAGTGCTCCGGCACGGCATTGGTGTTCTCGCCGCCGCGGATGGTGCCGATGTTCGCGGTGGAGCGGTGCAGGGCGCCCAGTCCCTGTTCGGTGCGGCTCGCGAGCGCCGCTCCCAAGCCGCGTTCCAGTGCGGCCAGCAGCCGCGTCATGCGAGAAATCGCGTTGTCGCCCAGGTGGGGCGCGGCGGCATGCGCCGAGCGGCCGTGCGCGGTGATCTCCAGCCACATCACGCCGCGTTCCTCGGTGACCAGCTGGTTGCCGGTGGGCGCGCCCACCACCAGCATGTCGGGGACGAGCACGCCGGACTCGCGCAGGTAGAGCGCCCCGTCCGGGCCCAGCGTCTCCTCGTCGCCGACGAAGCTGAACACCACTTCGCCGCGTAGTTGGGGCTTTTCACGCGCGAGCTGCAGCGCGAGCCACAGCTGGCTGGCGGCCGAGCCCTTGCAATTGGCTGCGCCCAGGCCGTGCACGACCTCGCCGCGCTGTTCGGCCTTGTACGGATCCGTGTTCCATCCCGGTCCGGGCGCGACGGTATCGATGTGCGCGTTGAACGCGAGGCAGGGTTTGCCGCTACCCAGCCTCGCCACCGCGTTGGCCGCGCCGTCGCGGCGCGAGGGCGTGGTGACCTGCAGCCCGGCTTCCCCGAGCAGTTCGGCGATGCGCGCCACGATGGCGCGCGTGTCGCCCGGCGGCGTCGGCGACGGGCAGGCGATCAGTTGGGCGAGCAGGTCCCCTGCGTTGACGCTGGCAATCATGCAGGCGTCTTGATGATCGCGCGGGTCCAGCGGTCGGTGTTGCGCGGCTTGGGCGCGGGCATGCGCTGCACCGTCTTGACCGACTGGCCCCAGCCGGACACGCCGTCCACCATCTTGCGGTCGCGCATCACGAAGCGGCCGCGCACCAGGGTGTGCATAGGCAGGCCCTGCACCGCGCGCCCGTGCCAGGGGGAGATCTTGGCGAGCGACTGCAGCGCGCCCTGGTCGATGGACGCGCGCGCCTTCAGGTCGACGATGGCGATGTCGGCATCGGCGCCGGGGGCGATCACGCCCTTGGTGCCGTACAGGCCCCAGGCGCGCGCCGGGTTGGCCGAGCTCCAGCGCACGTAGTCGGAGATGCCCATGCGCCCGGCATTGACCTCGGTGAGCATGATCGGCATCTGCGTCTCCACGCCGGGGAAGCCGCAGTCGCAGTCCCAGATGCGCTTGCGGGTCTTTTCTTCCGGCGTGTGCGGCGCGTGGTCGGTGGCGATCATGTCCACCACGCCCTCGGCCAGCGCGTCCCACAGCGGCTGGTTGTGGCGCGCCTCGCGCACTGGCGGGTTCACGCGCAGGATGCCGGCCAGGCGGCTCATGTCGGCGGTGTTCAGCAGCAGGTACTGCGGGCAGGTCTCGGCGGTGACGTCCACGCCGCGGCGCTTGCCCTCGCGCAGCTGGTAGAGCGCGTCGGCCGAGCTGAAGTGCGCGATGTGCAGGCGCGCGCCGGTCCATTCGGCGAACAGGATGGCGCGCCCGACCGCCTCGATCTCGCACAGCTCCGGCCGCGCGGCCAGGTGCGCATGCTGGTCGATGCGCCCGGCGGCTTCCATCTTCTCCTGGCGCCGCGCCATGATGGACGCGTTCTCCGCGTGCACCGTGCAGCGCAGGCCGAGCTCGGCCAGGGTCTCGAAGCCCTCGAGGATGGCGCCGTCCGAGGGCGCCGGCAGGTCGCCGAAGGTGTTGCCCATGAAGCACTTGAAGCTGGTGACCCCGGCCTCGGCCAGCTGCGGCAGGATGGCCACCGACTCTTCGGACAGCAGGCCGTAGATGCCGTAGTCCACGCAGGCGGACCTGGCCGACTGCTGCTTGAGGCGCAGCGCCTCGATGGTGCCGGTGGTCGGGTTGGTGTTCGGCATCTCGAACACCGTGGTCACGCCGCCCATGGCCGCGGCCGCGGTGCCGGTGGCCCAGTTCTCCTTGTGCACGTAGCCCGGATCGCGGAAGTGCACGTGGCTGTCGATCGCGCCTGGCAGCAGGTGCAGGCCCTCGGCGCGGAAGGTTTCCTTCGCCGGCGGCATCCCCGACGGGTCGCCCACCATCACCACCTTGCCGCCCTCGATCGCGACCGAGGCTTCGATGCTGCCGCTCTCGGAGACCACGTGGCCGCCGTGTATGACCAGGTCAATCTTGCCCATGTGGCTGTTTTTCCTGAAGTTGTTCGTATGTTCCGAAGGTGTCGGAGGTGCCGCAGGCGCTCAGAGCATCGCCCAGCCGCCGTCCACCGGCAGGTCCACGCCGGTGATCTGGCGCGACACGTCGCTGGCCATGAACAGGCAGGCGCTGGCCACGTCCTCGTCGGTGGACACGCGCCGCAGCGCGTAGTCCGCGGCGTGGCGCGTCATCGCTTCCTCGAGGCTGATGTTCAGCTTCTTCGCCATGTCGGCGCACACCTTCTCGCGGAAGCGCGGGCCGTCCACCATGCCCGGCGCGACGTTGTTCACGTTGATGTTGTGCGGGCCGGCCTCGAGCGCGAAGCTCTTGGTGATGCCGCGCAGGCCCCACTTGGACGCGGAGTAGGCCATGCGCCCGGCGCGCCCGCGCATGCCGAAGGTGCCGCCCACGTTCACGACCTTGCCGTACTTCTGCGCGATCATGGTCGGCAGCACCGCGTGCATGGAATTGAAGCAGCCGGTCATGTTCAGCCGGATGATGTCGTCGAACTCTTCCTCGGTGGTCTCCCAGCCGGTCTTGCCGATCGGTCCCGAGCCGCCGGCGACGTTCACCAGGATGTCGATGCGCCCGCCGTGCGCGGCCTTCGCCGCCGCGGCCAGCGCCTCGGTGTCGGCGGACTTCGTCAGGTCGCACTTGGCCACGATGGCGGCCACGCCCAGCGCGCGGCACTCGGCGGCAACCGGTTCGATCGCGGCGGTGTCGCGGCCGGCGAGCACCAGCTTCACGCCTTCGCGCGCGAAGGCCAGCGAGATCGCGCGGCCCATGCCCTTGGCCGGGCCGGTGATGATCGCGACTTTGTCTTTCAGGTGGAGGTCCATCGGGGATCCGCAGGGTGGCGTGGGGAAGGCGGGAATGTAGCAAGAAAACCCCGCGCCCTGCATCCGGCGGGGGCGGGCGCCGGGTGCGGGCGCCGGCGGCGCTATCATCGCCGCTGTCCAACACACGGTGGCAGCCATGTTCAGCGTCCTGATCCGTTCCACACTTGCCGTCCTCGCCCTGGGCGCCGCCGGCGCGCACGCCCAGTCCGAGTTCCCGAACCGTCCCGTGAGGCTGGTGGTCACCGTGCCGCCGGGCGGCGCGGCCGACTTCATCGCGCGGCTGGTGGGCGCGAAGATGGCCGAGCAGCTGGGCCAGCAGGTGCTGGTGGAAAACCGCGGCGGCGGCAATGGCACCATCGCCACTGACCTGGTGGCCAAGGCGCCCGCCGATGGCTACACGCTGCTGCAGAACTCCATCACCACCCACGGCATCGGCCCGCACCTGTACGCGAAGCTGCCCTATGACCCGGTGCGTGACTTCGCGCCGGTATCCATGCTGGCCTCGCTGCCGCTGATCATGTCCGTCAATGCGGACATCCCGGCAAAGACGGTGCAGGAACTGGTGGCCGCGGCCCGGGGGGCGAGCTTCAATTTCGCGTCCTCCGGCAGCGGCGGCGCGCCGCACATGGCGGGCGAACTGTTCAAGTCGGTCACCGGTGCGCCGGTGGTGCACGTGCCGTACAAGGGCAGCGGCCCCGCGGTGGCCGACCTGGTCGGCGGCCGGGTGCAGATCATGTTCGACGCCGCGCCCTCGCTGATCTCGCATGTGCGCGCCGGCAAGCTGCGCGTGCTCGCGGCCGCCAGCCCGCAGCGCAACCGCCTGCTGCCGGACGTGCCGACTTTTGCCGAACTGGGCTGGCCGCGCGTGTCGGTCGCGCTCTGGTACGGCGTGCTCGCGCCGGCCGCGACCCCGCGTCCGGTCATCGAGCGCCTGAATCGCGAAGTCGTGCGCGCGATGGAAGCGGCGGACGTGCGCGACAAGCTGGTCGCGCAGGGCGCCGATCCCGCGCCGGGCACGCCCGAGGCCTTCGCGACCTTCATGCAGCAGGAGCTCGCGAAATGGGCGCCGGTGGTGAAGCAGGCCGGCGTGAGCCTGGATTGAGCGCGCCGGCCATGGAAGGCGAGGGCACGTCGGGGAAGCTCGCGGCTTTCGTCGCGGGCTCGCGCTGGGAGAAGCTGCCCGACGCGGTGCGCGTGGAAGCCGGACGCGCGGTCCTGAACGTGGTGGGTTGCATCCTCGCCGGTCGCCGGGAGCCGGACTTCGCCGTGCTGGCGCGCGCGCTGCCACAGGAAGATGCCCTGCTCGACGGTGCGGCGGCGACCTCGCAGGACTACGACGACACCCACCTGCGCACCGTGATCCACGCGACGCCGCCGGTCGCGGGCGCGCTGTTCGCGCTGTCGTGCCTGCAGCCGGTCAGCGGCGCGCAGCTGCTGCACGGCTTCGCGCTCGGCATGGAGGTCGCGTGCCGCATCGGCAACGCCGTGACGCCCGGCCACTACGAGCGCGGCTGGCACATCACCAGCACCTGCGGCGTATTCGGCGCCGCGATGGCCGCGGCCAAGGCCATGGACCTGGACGGGGACAGGACGCTGGCGGCGCTGGGCATTGCCGCGACCCAGGCAGCAGGACTGGTCGAGGCGCTGGGCAGCATGGCGCGCATCCTCAACGCGGGCTTCGCCGCGCGCAACGGCCTGCAGGCGGCGCAACTCGCGGCGGCGGGCTTCGGCGGGCCGGCAAAGCCCATCGAGGGCCTGCGCGGCTTCGTCAACGTGTTCGGCGTCGCGAAGGACTACGAGGCGATCACCGGCGGGCTGGGCGAGCGATGGGAGCTGCACCAGGTCGAGTACAAGCCCTATCCCTGCGGCGTGGTGCTGCATGCCTTGCTGGACGGTTGCCTCGCCTGGCATGCGCGGCATGGCGCGGTGGCGGATGCCGAGGTCCGCATCGGCCTGCACCCGCTGGCGATCGAGCGCGCCGACCGCCCGTCGCCGCGCAACGTCTCCGAGGCGAGGCTGAGCGCGCAGCACGCGGTTGCGGTGGCGCTGCTGACCGGCGGCGCGGGGGGCCGCGCGTTCAGCGACGCGGCACTCGCCGATCCCGCCGTGCTCGCATTGCGCCAGCTGGTGGCCGTCACACCGGACACCAGCCTGGACAAGATGGGCGCGACCCTGTCGGTGGGCGGCGCACCGGCCATCCGCATCGACGGCCCGGCGCGCATGGACGACGCGCGGCTGGAGGCGAAGTTCCGCGAGCTCGCGCTCGGCGAGGCCGACGAACTGATGGCGCTGGTGCGCGGCCTGGACCGCGCGCCCGACGCCGCGGTGCTTACACGACGACTGGCGAGGCCGCTCCGTCCATCGTGATGTTCGCGCCAGTGAGGAAGCGGCCGCGCTCCGAGGCGGCGAACACCACCGCATCGGCGATTTCCTCGGGCTCTGGCAGGCGGCCCATCGGGAATTTCGCGACCAGGTTCTTGTAGGCCTGGTCTTCGCTGATGCCGGCGCGTTTGGCCTCGGCGCTGAGTGCCTGCGCCACGCGGTCGGTGCGGGTGTTGCCGGGGTTCAGCCCCACCACGCGCACGCCCTTGTGCGCATAGGCGTTCGCGAGCCCCGCGGTCACCAGCATCAGTGCCGCATTGGCCGCGCCGCCCGCGAGGTGGGTGGGGGCCGGCACCTTGCCGCCGTTACCGATGATGTTGACGATGGCGCCGCGGCCGCGCGCGGCCAGCAACTTGACCACCGGGTCCATGACGTTGATGTAGGAGAAGTACTTCGCATCCATGCCGGCGCGCCAGGCGGCCGGGTCCAGGTCGTCCGGCGGCGTGCGCTTGGCGGCGCCGGCGGAGTTCACCAACACGTCGATCGCGCCGAACTCGGCCTCGACCCTGGCCACCATCGCGGCGGCGGCTTTCGCGTCCGTGAGGTCGGCGGCATAGGTGGCGACCGAGCCGGCGGGGGCCTTCAGCGCGGCGGCCGCGGCGTCCAGGTTGGCCTGCGAGCGCGACACCAGCGCGACGCGGGCGCCCTCGGCGAGGAACTCGCGCGCGCAGGCCAGTCCGAGGCCCTTGCTGCCGCCGGTGATGAGGATGTGCTTGCCCTTGAGGCCGAGGTCCATGCCGTGCTCCGCGTCGCGATCGTTGTCCGGGCCGCGAGCATACCGCGCCCCGGTCGACCACGGCCCCGGCTGGCCCGGCGACGCCCCTCAGGAGCGGCCGGGGGCGGGATCGAAGTACTTCGCGTGCTTGTCCGCCTCGCCGCTGTGCTCATCCGCATCCTCGGGCGGGTGGCCCTTGAGCGTGATGTTGGGCCAGCGCTCGGCGTACTCCCGGTTCAGGTCTACCCACTTCACCGAGCGCGCGTCCATGTCCGGCAGGATGGCCTCGACCGGGCACTCGGGCTGGCACACGCCGCAGTCGATGCATTCGTCCGGGTTGATCACCACCATGTTGGCGCCCTCGTAGAAGCAGTCCACCGGGCAGACCTCGATGCAGTCCATGTACTTGCACTTGATGCAGTTCTCGTTGACGACGTAGGTCATGCCTGCTCCGGGGGCGCGCTGGGGTCAGCGCTTGAGGGTCCTGGCGGCCGCTTCGACCGCGCTGTTGTTGAATACCTGTTCCACCGGCGCCGTGATCGGCTGCCCGCCGGTGGCGCGGTGGAACTCATAGACCCGCTCGACCATCGCCCGGGTCAGTGCCGGGCTCTCCGGGAAGGCGCGCCGGTTGGTCTCGAAGGCCTGGTCGAACACGGCCTGCTCGGTGCCGGCAAAGGCCTTGCGCGCGGCTTCCCGGGCCTTCATCGGGTCCGAGCGCAGCAGCAGCTGCCCGCGCCAGATCGCGCGCGCCACGGCCGCGGCGGCCTCGGGTTCCTTTTCCACCCAGTCCTTGTTGGCCACCGCCGCGATGGACAGCAGGCCCGCCAGCGGCTTGAACTCGCCCGAGGCCAGCGACAGCAGGATGCGCGCGCCATAGCGCACCACCGCGGTGTCGGCCAGCGGCGAGGAGTAGGAGAAGCCGTCGATGCGCTTCTGCTCCATGGCGGCGAGGATGCTGGAGTCCGTGATCGGCAGGATGGTGAGGTCGCTCTCCGGGTTCATGTTCTGCGCGCGCACCACGTAGCGCAGCAGCTGGTCCGGTGCCGAGCCCGGCGAGTGGGCCGCCATCTTCAGCCCCTTGAGCGCATCCAGCCGCTGCAGCAGCGGCGTGTTGTCGGTGATGCGGTGGCGCGCGGCGACCTCCTTGGTGACCACGATGTTGCCGGGGTACTCGGTCATGATCGCGGCGAACAGGCGCACGTTGGCGCCGCGCGCCGCCGCCTGTATGCCCGCCGCGGGCGAGGAGAGGTAGTAGTTCACGTTGCCGCTGGCCGTCGCCGCGACCCCGGCCGCGGCCGACTGCACGCGCAGCGTCTTCAGCTCCACGCCTTCCTCGCTGAAGAAGCCCATGTGCTCGGCGACGTACACCGGCAGGAAGGCGAACGAGGTCGTCGCCACCGTCTGGGTGACGGTGTGGCGCTTCTGTTGCGCGTGGGCGGCGGGCAGCAGGCTTGCGGCCAGCAGGCAGGCCAACATCGTCATCGGCAGTCGTTTCATCGGGCTTCCTCCTCGGGGAAAACGCGTCAAAACACGATAAGTGGCTGTTTCAAAACACGATTTATATGGACATCTCACGGTTCATCTCGATTGCGCGCCAGGGCATCGCCACGCGTTCCAGCAGGCGCACGGCGCCGTTGAGCGCGATCGCCATGATGATGATGGCGGCCAGCGCGGCAAACGCGCCGCCGGTGTCGAACTGCGCCGAGGCATCGGCCAGCACGTAGCCCAGGCCCCGGTTGGAGGCGACCATCTCGCCGATGATGGCGCCGATCAGCGCGTAGGGCACCGACAGGCGCAGGCCGGCGAACACCCAGGTCACCGCCGAGGGCAGGATGACCTTCCAGGTGATCTGCGCCTCGGTCGCGCGCATCAGCCGCATGATCGCCACCTGCTCGGGCGAGACGTTGCGCACGCCGGTATAGGTGTTCAGGAACACCAGCAGGAACACGATCATCGCGACAAACAGCACCTTCATGCCGCTGCCGATGCCGAACCAGAGCACGAACAGCGGCGCGAGCGCGACCTTGGGCAGGCTGTAGAAGCTGAGGATGAAGGGGTCGAGGACCTGGGCCAGCGCGCGCAGGCGGCCCAGCACCAGGCCCGCGGCCAGCCCCGTGACCGCGCCGAGCAGGAAGCCGCCCACCGCGTGCATCGCGGTCAGGCTGGCGTGGAACACCAGCTTGCCCGAGGCTGCGAGTTCGGCGAACTTGGAGGCGACCTCCAGCGGGCTGGAGATGAACAGCGTCGGCACCAGCGTGCCCGAGGCGAGCTGCCAGGCGACCAGCACCGCGACCGCCAGGCCGATCTGGCCGAGCAGCACGCGGAAGCGGTTCGGTTCCTCGTTCATGCGTCCCCCGGCATGGTGGATTTCATGGCAGCGTCCTGAATTCGCGCGCCAGCTCCGGCGCCATCAGCGACCAGAGCTGCTGGGTGAGCGCGATGTAGCGCGCGTCGAAGCGCAGGTTGAGCAGGTCGCGGTCGCGCGGCAGGTCCACGATGATCTCGCTCGCGATCCGGCCGGGACGGCCGGCGAACACCACGCAGCGGTCGGCCAGCGACACCGCTTCGTCCAGGTCGTGGGTCACGAACAGCACCGTCTTGCCCAGGCGCCGGCAGATCGCGAGCAGCTCGCGCTGCAGCGCCAGCCTCAGCTGCGCATCCAGCGCGGCGAAGGGCTCGTCCATCAGCAGGGTCTCGGGGTCGTAGGCGAGCAGGCGCGCCAGCGCGCAGCGCTTCTTCATGCCGCCGGAGACCTGGGCCGGGTAATGGCGCTCGAAGCCGCGCAGCCCGACCAGCGCGATGAGTTCCGCGAGGCGATCCTTCTTCTCCGCGGCCGGGGCGCCGCGCAGCTCCAGCGGGATGGCGATGTTGGCCTCGATGCTGCGCCAGGGCAGCAGGTGGTCCACCTGCGTCATGTAGCCCACGCTGTGGTTCAGCCCCTGCACCCGGGCGCCGCGGTAGCTCACCTGGCCACGCGTCGGGGCGAACAGCCCGGCGGTCATGTTCAGCAGCGTGGACTTGCCGCAGCCCGAGGGACCGACCAGGGTGACGAACTCGCCCTGCCGCACCGACAGGTCCACGTTCTCCACCGCGGCGAAGGTCAGGCCGCGCACGGTGAAATCCTTGGCCGCGCCGGCGAACTCGATCAGCGCGGCGCCGCCGGCCGTCGCGGCGGACGCGGCACCGCCCGCCAGGGCCAGGGGATCGGTGGGTCGGTTCATGGCATGCATCCGTCCACTCAGGCCCCGAGCACGATGATGCTCATCGCGGCTGCGCCGCTGGTCTTGCCAAAGGCGGTCTGGCCGCCCGCGGTCTGCGCCACGGCGATGCGCGCGCCCTTGACCTGGCGCGCGCCGGCCTTGCCGCGCAGCTGCCAGGTGAGCTCCACCGCCTGCGCCACGCCGGTCGCGCCGATCGGGTGGCCGCGCGCGAGCAGCCCGCCCGAGGGATTGACCGGCACGCGCCCGCCCAGGCAGGTCGCGCCTTCCGCGGCCAGCTTCCAGCCCTCGCCGCGCGCCGCGATCGCGATGTCCTCGTAGGCGAACATCTCCCCGGCCGCGGTGGCGTCGTGCACCTCGGCCACGTCGATGTCCGCGGGCGCGATGCCGGCGGCGGCATAGGCGCGCAGGGCGAGGTCGCGCACCTGCGAGCCCTGGTCGGACAGCGAGTCGGTCGCCATCAGCGTGGACAGCACGGCCGGGCCGTCCTTGCCGTGGCGACGCGCCCATGCGGGCGTGGCCAGCACCAGCGCCGCGGCGCCGTCGGAGATCGGCGAGCACATCAGCAGGGTGAGCGGGTCCACCACCATGCGCGAGGCCAGCACCGAGTCGGCGGTCTGTGCCTTGCGGAACTGCGCCAGCGGGTTGAGCGCGCCGTTGCTGTGGTTCTTGGCGGCGATCGCCGCGAGGTGGCCCGGCGTCGCGCCGGTGGCGGCGAAGTAGTGCCGCACCTTCTCGGCATAGAAGTCCATGAAGATCGAGCGGCCGGCCGCGGCCTCGCCCAGGCGCGCCTTGAGCGCCGCGAGTTCGGCGACGTCGCTGCAGGCTTCCAGCGCCTTCATCGGCAGCGCGCGGTCGGCGTGCACCATCTTCTCGTAGCCGATGACCAGCGCCAGCTCCGCGCCGCCGGAGGCGAGGTAGTGGGTGGCCAGGTGCAGCGCGGACGAGCCGGACGCGCAGGCGTTGTCCAGGTTGAACATCGGCATGCCGGCGATGCCCGAGGACTTGAGCGTGACCTGGGCGCGCACCGCTTCCTGGCCGGTGATCATGCCGGCGACCGAGTTGGCGGCGAACACGCAGCCGATGTCCGTGGCGGCAACGCCGGCCTCGGCCAGCGCCGCGAGCGCGGCTTCGCCCGCGAGGTCGGCCAGGCTGCGCTCCGGGGCCTTGCCGAACGCGGTCATGCCGGTGCCGACGATCACCGGGCAGGCGGCGCGGTCGCGGCTCATGGCTTCGCCTCCGCGGAACCGGCGCCAGCGGGCGCGGCATCCATGCGCCGCTCGCGCTCGTCGGCCCAGCGCCGCACCTTGTAGGAGCCGGCGGAATCGGGCAGGTCGGCCTGGAACTCCACGCGTGGCCGGACCATGGTGTGGCGGCGCACGCTGTCCTCCAGCGCCTGGGCCAGGCCGTCGCCCGGCGTGTGGCCGGGGCGCGTGGCCACGCGCAGCAGCAGCTCGTCGGCGCCGTCTTCGCGCCGTCGCACCAGGGCGCGGTACTCGCGCACCGCGGGATGGTCGAACAGGATGCGTTCCACCGCCGCGGGCCAGACGTTGACGCCGCGGATCTTGGACATGGAATCGGTGCGCGCCAGCGTGCCGGGACGGTAGCCGGGCCGCGGATCGCCGCAGGCGCAGGCCCCCGCCGGCACCAGCTCCACCTGGTCGCGCATCGCGAAGCGGAACACCGGGGAGGCCTGGCGGTAGGTGGTGGAGATGATGACCTCGGCCGTGCCCTCGGTGACCAGCCGGCCGCTGGCCAGGTCGCGCGTCTCGACGTAGAGGTGCTCGTCGTGGAAGTGCATCGAGCCTTCGCCCACGCCGAGGGAGCAGGTGGTGGCGATCTTGGCCGCGGCCTGGGTGCAGCCGTACACCTCGAACAGGCGCGCGCGGAACACGTCGCGCGCGGCGGCCAGCAGCTGCGGCGAGGTGCCCACCGTCTGTATCCCCTTCAGGTGGCCGAAGCGCCCCGCCAGGCCGCGCTCGCGCGCCAGCGAGGCGAGCTGCAGCAGCAGGCTCTCGGTGCCGTACAGGTAGGCCGCGTGGTGCAGCGACAGCAGCTCCAGGATCATGTCCTTGGCGGCCACGCCGGTGACGATGGGCACCAGGCCATGCAGGCGCGCGCCTTCCAGCGCGGACAGGCCGGCGCAGAAGAAGGACACCGGGATGGTGAGCACGGCGCAGTCCCCGCGCGCGAGGCCGATCGCTGCGTACTGCGGCCCCCAGGACGCGCCCATCACGCGCACGTCCTCCGCGGTGCAGGCATAGCGCTCCTGGCCGATGCCGGAGGTGCCGCTGGTCAGGTGGACCTGCGCCACCTCGTGCGGGGCGACGCACAGGTTGCCGCCCCAGGGGGCGTCCGCGGCCTGGGCGGCGAGCAGGTCCTCCTTGGTCACCAGCGGCAGGCGTTCCAGTTCGTCCGGGTGCGCAGGAACCCAGCCGTGCGGCACGTCGTGCGCGAGCCAGTGGTGGCGATGGAAGTCGCTCGCCGTCCAGGCGCGCGCCAGCGCCTCGCGCAGGCGCGCGAATGACCCCGTTCCTGCCTCGGTGCCTGCCTCGGCGCCGCGCGCGGGGCCGCTGCTGCTGCCGACTACCGCGCCGCCTCCTGCCTGCTTGCGTGCCTCCTGGTGCACCGCGTCTCCTTTGGATGTCCCATGGTTTTTCTAGTTTTGTCGTGTTGCCTGCTTCGTTGCCGCGCTGCCTTCGGCGCGCAGTTCGTCCCCGGCGGCATACAGCCTGAAGCGCCATGCGCCGCCTTCCTGCCGGGCATGCAGCGCGAGCGCCTCGCCGGGATGGCTGGGCGCGCGCAGCCGCACGTCCAGCGACACCAGCGCGCCGCCGGCAACGCGGGCCAGTTCGCGATCGACCAGCGCGACCACCAGCGGGCCCGGCAGGACCACGTCGGCATGGCCGCGCGAACGGGCATACACCGGGTCCAGGTGCAGCGGGTTCATGTCGCCGGTCTCCACCGTCATCCAGGCGACCTGCGCGCGGCTCACCGGCGCGATGTCGGCCACCTTGGGCAGGTCCGTGGGTTCCACCGGGCCGCGCGCGGCCGGCTGCGCGGGCGCGGCGGGATCGGCCTTCGGGAGGTCGATCATGCGCGCGGTCTCCAGGCACACATGCCCGCCGCGGATGCTGTAGCTCACCTCCAGCGTGGTGACGGTCATGTCGCCGCGCGGCGAGGGCACGAGCTTGCGGTCCGCCACGCGCGGCGCGGCATCCAGCGTCGTGCCCACGCCCGGGCAGAACGCCGCCTGGTAGCGCGCGCCGCCGAACAGGCCGCGGTCCGGGTCGCGGCCGAGCAGCGCGTGGATCGAGACCCCGGCGTGCGGCTGCATGCGCAGGAAGAACAGGAAGGGCAGGGGCACCGGGGCGCCCAGCGCCGGCGGCGTCGCGAAGGCCCCGTCGCGCGCCGCGTACCAGCGCGCGACCGCCTCGCGGGTGAGCGGCACCGAAAAGGCGGGGAGGATGGACGAGGGCAGGGTCATCGCTGCCCGCCCGTGACGGCGCGCTTGCGGGGCCGCTTCGCCGGCGCGGCCCGCACGCCCAGCGCGGCCGACACGTAGGCCCATACCTCGTCGGCGATCCGGTCGCGCGCAAGCCGGCCCTGCGGCTTGTACCAGCGCAGCAGGCTGTTGGCACTGTCCAGCGTGAGCTGGGTCGCGACGGTCGCGTCCATGCGCCGCAGGCTGCCGTCGCGCATGCCGCGCTGGATCACGCGTTTCAACGCCTGCACGAAGCGCGCCTCGCGCTGCGCGATTGGCGCGAGGCCCCCGGCGTCGATCTCCGCGCGCTGCCGGATCAGCGTGCCCATCTCGTGCGGGTGGTCGAGCAGCACGCGGCAATGCTCGCGCACCAGCAGCTCGAGCGCGGCCGGTGCCGCGGTGCGCGCCATCCCGGGCGCCGAGGCGAGGTCGCCCAGTCCCTCGGACGCGCGGAACACCAGGCGTTGCAGCAGCTCGCCCTTGGAGCGCACGTAGTAGTACAGCGAGGCCTTGTTCATGCCCAGCGCCTCGCCGATGTCGGCCAGCGAGGTGGCGCGGAAACCCTTGCGGTCGAACAGCCGCGCCGCGACGTCCAGCACTTCCTGCATGCGCGGCGGCTCCGGCGACTGCATGCGCGTGCCGGCGGCGTAGCCCTCGCGCGCGGACCCGGGGCTGGCGCGCTCGCTCATGCCGGCGTCCCGCCGCCGGTGAGCACGCGTCCCTCGGCCAGGCAGTGCGCCGCGAAACCGTTGGACAGCTTCACCGCCCAGGAGACCGACTGCTCGTCGGCCCGCACCACCAGGCGCGAGGGCGTTCCGCCCGCCGCGTCCGGGAAGGCGATGCACAGGCTGCCGTCGGATTCCACCTGCACCGCGCCGATGCGCCGGTGCAGCAGCGCGAGCGCGGGGCCGCAGCTGGCGGGGTCTTCGTCGGGCGACACCCGCGCCTCGCCGCCCGCGTGGTGGAACTCGGTCACGCCGTCGCAGCGGATGGTGCCGCTGAGCCCGTCGGCGCGGCGGCAATGGAGCGTGAGCGCGTCATCCACGGTGAAGCGCGTGACCATGGCGCCGGCGAGGTCCGCGAGCGTTCCGCCCGCGGGCGCGGCAGCCACCAGGGTCGGCGTGCCTGCGTTCAAGGCGCCCCCTGCGTCAGAGGAAGCGGCGGTTGGCGTTGTGGTCGGGCACCGTCAGGCCCAGCCCGGTGAGCTGGGGCACGGTGTCGGCGATGAAGGCCTCGCGCAGCTGCTCGTTGGTGTGCTTCTTCAGTCCCCAGGCGCGGTAGCGGCGGTTGCGGCTGGAGTTGCTGTTGCCGAACATGTCCAGCGCCATCGGCCACCACACCTTGAGCAGGTCGTTTGCCCGGGCGCGGTCTTCGGGGGAGCGGTCCATGCATTCCTTCAGGTGGCGGAAGCCCATGCCGGCGTGGCCGCGTTCCTCCCGGAACACCTTGGGCACCACGGCCGCCACCGGCGCGTAGCTGGAGTCCGCCCATTCGGCGATCTGCATCACGCCGACCTTGGAGGCGAGGAAGTGGTGGAAGGCCAGGTCCAGCCAGGTCTGCTTGGGATGCTCGAACAGGTACTGGCGCAGCTCGAACTTCTCGAAGGACACGCCCAGCCCCTGCAGGATCTTGGAGAAGATGTAGCCGTGGTTCAGCTCCTCGTAGTGGAAGCGCGCCATCATCATCAGGTCCTTCTGCGAGGGCGCCTGCGCGCGCGCCACCACCCACTGCGCCTCGATCATCTCCCGGTAGGGCTTGGAGTCGAGGATCTCGGCGTGGTTGTAGATCAGCTTGACCAGCAGCTCGCGGTACTCGGCGGGCAGCTCGTCGCCCTCGCCGAACTGCCGCGGCGCCGCGAGCATTTCCACATCCTTGGGCGCCTCGCCCACGGGGATGCGCGACAGTTCCAGCTCGGGAAGGGAATCGATGCGGTATTCGGCGTCCGTGCGGACGGGGGCTGCAGCGGCCATGGTTCCTCCGGAATCAACCTAACGTTGGGTAGGTAAGCCGCCGAAATGTAGCGGCTGGGCGTGCTCGCCACAAGCGATTTCGATGCTGCGATGCCGAAAGACCCTTGCTGGCCGGTGGCGTTGCGGGCGGGCGGCGCGCGCCTGCCGGAGAGACCCTGCTAGCCGCGGCTGGCGCCGGGCGCGTGCGCGCCCAGGGCCTTGGCCAGGTCCACCAGGCTCTCGATGTTGTGCACCGGCAGGAAATCGTCCACGTGCGGCAGCATCGCGCGTATGCCGGCGGGCCGCGCCTCGAAGCCGTCGTAGCGCAGCAGCGGGTTGAGCCACACCAGGCGCCGGCAGGATTTGTGCATGCGCTCCATCTCCTCGGCCAGGCCGTCGCCCACGTCGCGGTCCAGGCCGTCGGAGATCAGCAGCATCACCGCGTTCTGGCCGAGCACGCGGCGCGACCAGTGCAGGTTGAAGTCGCGGATGCAGGTGCCGATGCGCGTGCCGCCCGACCAGTCGGCCACCAGGTCGGAGACCCCGGCCATGGCCAGGTCCACGTCGCGGTGCTTGAAGCAGCGCGTGACGTTGGTCAGGCGCGTGCCGAAAACGAAGGTGTGCACCCGGTCGCGGTCGTTGGTGAGCGCGTGCAGGAAGTGCAGGAACATGCGCGCGTAGCGGTTCATGCTGCCGGAGATGTCGCACAGGATCACCAGCGGCGGGTGCCGGTACTGCGGCGAGCGCCGGCGCAGCACGATGGAGTGGCCGCCCTCGCGGAAGCTCGCGCGCAGCGAGGCGCGCATGTCCACGATGCGCCCGTGCGGGTCGGCCTTGTGGCGCCGCGTGAGGATCTCGGGGATGGGCAGGCGCAGGTTCGCGATCAGCTTCTTGGCCTGCGCCAGCTCCTCGTTGGTCATGGTCTCGAAGTCGGCGTGCTGCAGGATCTCGCGCGAGGAGAAGGTGAGCGAGGCGTCCAGCTCGATCTTCTCCTCCTCCTGTTCCTCGGGCTGGTCCTTCTTCTTCATGCCCTTGTACATCGCCTCGGCGACGCGGTTGGGCGGCTGCGGCTCGTCCTTCTCCGGCCCGCGCCCGTACACCGTGGGCATCATCATCGCCATCACGCGCTCGAGCAGCTGCGGGTCCTTCCAGAAGATGTGGAAGGCCTGGTCGAACACCTCGAACTGCTCGCGCTTGTCGATGAACACCGAGGCGAGCGTCCAGTAGAAGTCGTCGCGCCGGTCCACGCCGGTGACCTCGATCGCCTTGACCGCGTCGATCACCTTGCCCGGCCCCACCGGCAGCCCGGCGGCGCGCAGCACGCGCGCGAAGTGCATCACGTTCTCGGCGAGGCGGCCATTGCCGGGCGTGGCCGCGATCGCGAGCGAACTCGGATGGCTGCTCATGCCTTGGCACCCTCGCCGGCCGTGCCGCGCCGTCGGCCGGACTTCGCCAGCCGCGCGCTCTCGCGCGCCAGCACCTCCAGCTTGGTCGACGCGATCACGCGGTGCTCCCGCGCGTAGGCCTCGTGGTTGCGCTCGACCTCGGCCAGCTTGTAGACGTAGTTCACCATCAGGCCGGCCGAGCGCTGCATGCCGGCGGCCGAGGTGTCGCCCAGCCAGTTCAGCCGCTCCATGCGCGCGCCGTTGCCCAGGTGGAAGCGCGCCACCGGGTCCAGCGGCTCCGCGCCGTCCCGGGCCTGGATCAGGTAGTCGGCGCACAGGCGCAGCAGCTCGGGCTGCAGCGCGGCGGCGGCGCGCGGGTCGGTGTGCCAGGCGGGCGCGTCGACTTCGGCCGCGACCGCCGCCAGCCCCGCCGCGTTGGCGCCGTCCTTCTTCGCCTCCGCCGCCAGCCAGCGCCGGAAGCCGGGGATGGGCGAGAGCGTCGCGAAGGTCTTGAGCCTGGGGAACTCGCGCCCCAGGTCCTCCGCGACCTGCTTGATCAGCAGGTTGCCGAAGGACACCCCGCGCAGGCCTTCCTGGCAGTTGGTGATCGAGTAGAAGATCGCGCAGTCGGCGCCGGCCGGATCCTGGATGGGCGAGGCCGGGTCCAGCAGGGGCTGCACGCTCGCGGCCATGCCGCGGGTTAGCGCCACCTCGATGAAGATCAGCGGCTCGTCCGGCAGCGCCGGGTGGAAGAAGGCGTAGCAGCGGCGGTCGGCCTCGAGGCGCCGGTGCAGGTCGGTCCAGCCGTTGATCGCGTGCACCGCCTCGTACTTGATCAGCTTCTCCAGCACGATGGCCGAGGTGCGCCAGTCGATGCGCGCCAGCTGCAGGAAGCCGCGGTTGAACCAGGAGCGCAGCAGGTGCGAGAGGTCGTGGTCGATGCCGGCCCATTCGGGATGGCGCCTGCCGCGCATGCCCTCGAGCAGGCGGCGGCGCATCTCCACCAGCACCGCCGTTGCGCCCGGGGCCATGTTCAGGCGCCGGAACAGCTCCTGGCGCGGGGCTTCCGCCACGGCGTTGAGCGCGATCAGGTTGGACTGGGTGGGATTGGCGCGGTACTCGTCGGCCAGCCGCGCGACGTCATCCGGGTCCGGCGAGAACTCCGCCACCAGCTGGTCAAAGAAGGCTTCCAGCGACGGGCCGTCGAGCTCGGCGTAGGCCTGCAGGGCTTCCTTCGCATGGGCCGCGCCCGAGACCTCGCCGCGCTCGGACATCAGCGCCCGGCACAGCGTGGCGACGCGGCGCGTGCGCCTCAGGTCCGAGGGGCTGGGCGTGCCGGCCGGGCGCGGGGTGGTGCCCAGCAGCCGGCGGAAGAAATCGGCCTTGCCCACGGCGCGGGCGGCGCTTGCGCGTTCAGGCCGACGCGAGGTCGGCCTTGACCTCCGCCAGCAGGCGCTCGGCCTCGCTGCCGCGCACCCGGGTGATGTCGTCCTGGTACTTGAGCAGGGTGCCCAGGGTGTCGTTCACGGTCTGCGGCGACAGCGCGATGGTGTCCAGCGCGGTGAGCGCCTTGGACCAGTCTATGGTCTCGGCCACGCCGGGCAGCTTGAACAGGTCCATCTTGCGCAGGCGCTGCACGAAGGCGACCACCTCCTTCGACAGGCGCTCGGGCACGCCGGGCGCCTTGCGCTTGAGGATGTCCAGCTCGCGGTCCGCGTCCGGGTAGTCCACCCAGTGGTAGAAGCAGCGGCGCTTGATGGCGTCGTGGATCTCGCGCGTGCGGTTGGAGGTCAGCACCACGATCGGCGCTTCCTTGGCGCGCATGGTGCCCAGCTCGGGGATGGTGACCTGGAACTCGGACAGCACTTCCAGCAGGTAGGCCTCGAAGGGCTCGTCGGTGCGGTCCAGTTCGTCGATCAGCAGCACCGGCGCGCCGCCGGCGTCGGACTCCAGCGCCTGCAGGATCGGGCGGCGCACCAGGAACTTCTCGGAAAAGATGTCATTGGACAGCGCGTCGCGGTCCTTCACGCCCTCGGCCTCGGCCAGGCGGATCTCGATCATCTGGCGCGAGTAGTTCCATTCGTACACCGCGCTGGAAATGTCCAGGCCCTCGTAGCACTGCAGGCGCACCAGCCGGCGGCCCAGGGTCGAGGCCAGCACCTTCGCGATCTCGGTCTTGCCCACGCCGGCCTCGCCCTCGAGGAACAGCGGGCGGCCCATCTTCAGCGACAGGAAGACCGCGGTGGCGAGGCTGCGCTCGGCGACATAGTCGGCGCCTGCGAGCAGCTTGGCGGTGTCGTCGACGGAGGCGGGAAGGGGGATGGTTTTTTGGGTGGCCATGGTGATTCGAGGATAGCAAAATTCAGGCCGCTTACCTTTTGACCCGGTTGGCCCGGGCCCGGGCCCGGCGGAGCAACCAAGGGCACAAAAAAGAAACCCTCCCCCCGGTAACCGGTGGGGAGGGCCTGGATTTGCGGGATAGGTGACCCCGCATCTCCTTGCCGCCGCCCTGGGGGCAGCGGCAATTCAGGACGGTTGCTGTTACTTCAGTGCGCTTATTTCAACGCCGCTTCAACGCCGCGCTTGGCCATCACCGTGATCAGGTGGGCGCGGTAGTCGGCCTTGGCGTGCAGGTCGGAGTTCAGGTCCTTGTCCGACACCTTGATGCTCGCCACCGACTCGGGCGCGAATTTCGCGGCCAGCGCCTTTTCCATCTCGGGCACGCGGAACACCACCGGGCCGGCGCCGGTCACCGCGACGCGCACGTTGCCGTTGCCGAAGTCGGCGATGAACACGCCGACGATGGCGTAGCGCGAGGCCGGGTTCTTGAACTTCATGTAGGAGGCGCGCTTGGGGATGGGGAACACCACCGAGGTGATGATCTCGCCGGCCGACAGCGCGGTCTCGTACATGCCCTTGAAGAACTTGTCGGCCTCGTGCTTGCCCTTGTTGGTCACGATGGTCGCGCCCAGGCCGACGCAGGCGGCGGGGTAGTCCGCGGCCGGGTCGTTGTTGGCGATGGAGCCGCCGCAGGTTCCCATGTTGCGCACCATGCGGTCGCCGATGCCGGCGGCGAGCGAGGCCAGCGCGGGCAGGGCCTTCTTGACCTCGGCCGACGCCGCCACTTCGGCGTGGCGCGCCATCGCGCCCAGCGTCACGGAGGAGGCCTCGACCTTGATGCCGCGCAGCTCGGCGATGGTGCCCAGGTCAACGATCTGCGAGGGCTTCGCGAGGCGCAGCTTCATTGCGGCGACCATGCTCTGGCCGCCGGCCAGCAGCTTGGCGTCGGCGTCCTTGGCGACCACGGCGGAGGCGTCGGCGACGGAGTTGGCTTTGGAGTAGTTGAACGAGTACATGCGGTTTCCCTTTATGCAGCGGCTTTGATGTTGTTTTCCTGGCAGATGCGCCAGATGCGTTGCGGCCTGGCGGGCATCTCGATGTCCTTGACCCCGAGCGCGTCGGTCAGCGCGTTGATCAGCGCGGGCGGCGAGCCGATCGCGCCGGCCTCGCCGCAGCCCTTCACCCCGAGCGGGTTGTGGGTGCAGGCGGTTTCCTTGGTGCCGATCACGAAGGAGGGCACGTCGTCGGCGCGCGGCATGCAGTAATCGAGCATGGAGCCGGTCACCAGCTGGCCGGACTCCGGGTCGTAGCGGCAGGCCTCGGTCATCGCCTGGCCCAGGCCCTGCACCAGCCCGCCGTGCACCTGGCCCTCGACGATCATCGGGTTGACGATCTTGCCGAAGTCATCCACCGCGACGAATTTCTCGATCTTGACGATGCCGGTTTCGGGGTCCACCTCGACCTCGCAGACATAGCTGCCGGCCGGGAAGGTGAAGTTCTTCGGGTCGTAGAAGGCGTTCTCGTTCAGGCCGGGCTCGAGCTTGTCCAGCGGGTAGTTGTGCGGCACGTAGGCCGCCAGCGACACCTCGGCGAAGGCCTTTTTCTTGTCGGTACCCGTCACCTGGAAGTGGCCGTCCTTGAACTCGATGTCGGCCTCCGAGGCCTCCAGCAGGTGGGCGGCGATCTTCTTGCCCTTGGCGACGATCTTGTCCACCGCGTTGACGATGGCGGTGCCGCCCACGGCCAGCGACCGGGAACCGTAGGTGCCCATGCCGAACAGCACCTTGGAGGTGTCGCCGTGCACGATGTCCACGTCTTCCATCGGGATGCCGAGGCGGCTGGCCACGACCTGCGCGAAGGTGGTCTCGTGGCCCTGGCCGTGCGAATGCGAGCCGGTGAACACGGTGACCTTGCCGGTGGGGTGCACGCGCACCTCGCCCGCCTCGAACAGGCCGGCGCGCGCGCCCAGGGCGCCCGCGACGTTGGACGGGGCGATGCCGCAGGCCTCGATGTAGCAGGAGTAGCCCAGGCCGCGCAGCTTGCCGCGCTTGGCGGACTCCGCCTTGCGCTTGGGATAACCGGCCACGTCGGCGAGCTTCATCGCCTCGGTGAGCGTCGCGTCGTAGTCGCCGATGTCGTACATCAGCGCGACCGGCGTCTGGTAGGGGAAGCTCTTGATGAAGTTGCGCCGGCGGATCTCGGCCGGGTCGATCTTCATCTCGCGCGCCGCCTGCTCGACCACCCGCTCGACCAGGTAGGTCGCCTCGGGGCGGCCGGCGCCGCGGTAGGCGTCCACCGGCGCGGTGTTGGTGAACACCGCGGTGACCTCGCAGTAGATCGCCGGCGTGGCGTACTGGCCTGCCAGCAGCGTGGCGTACAGGATGGTCGGGATGCAGGACGAGAAGGTCGAAAGGTATGCGCCGAGGTTTGCGGTCGTATGAACGCGCAGCCCGAGGAAGGTGCCTGCCTTGTCCATCGCGAGTTCGGCCTTGGTGACGTGATCGCGGCCGTGAGCATCGGAGAGA
>CAIVVS010000246.1 GCA_903909415.1 uncultured Pseudomonadota bacterium
CCGGCGCCGGCGGCCTGCACCACGCGGCCCGCGATCAGGCCTTCGATGGTGCCGGACCAGAGCGCGATCGCGCTGCCCACCCAGAACAGCACCAGGCCGGACAGCAGCACCGGGCGGCGCCCGTAGCGGTCCGACAGCGAGCCGTAGGCCAGGGTCACGAAGGCCATGGTCATCAGCGTCGCGGAGAACGACAGCCCCACCAGCGCGTCGGACACGCCGAAGGCCTTCTTGACCTCGGGCATGACAGGGAAGAACAGGTGGATGGACAGCGGCCCGACCAGCGAGATGGCGACCAGCGTGGTGACGAAGGCGACGCCGGGGCGGCGTGTGTGGGTGGCGGCGTTCAAGGCATCAAGGTTACGTGAAAGCCCATCCGGCTGCGCCCCGGCGCGGTGCAAAGGCCGCGGTGCGAAGGCGATCGCGAACGACACTGGATTCCCGCTTTCGCGGGAATGACGGGACGTGGTGGAAACTCCGCGCCGTCATCGCCGCTTCCGCGCAAACCAGGGGAGGTCGTTGGACCCGTGCTCCGTCATTCCCGCGAAAGCGGGAATCCAGCGGCTTTGACTTTGCCCGCTACCGCCACTAAGGTCGGAGGCGTTGGCTTCCCTTCCGCTTCCCGTCCTCTACGCGATCTCCGCCGCGGCGCTGTTCGGCCTCGCGGTGTCGCTCACGCGCTTCGCGCTGGCCTACATGTCGCCGGTGCGCGGCGCGCTGATCGCCATTCCCGTCGTCGCGCTCGCGCTGTGGCTGGCCGCGCCCTTCGCGCTGGACCTCGCCGGCTGGCACTGGATCGCGGTGGGCATCTTCACCGTGGTCGGCGTGTTCTTCCCGGCGCTGGTGACCATGCTGATGTTCGAGGCCAACCGCCGCATCGGCCCGACCAGCGCGAGCACCCTGGGCGGCACCTCGCCGGTGTTCGCGCTGATGGGCGGCATCCTGTTCCTGGGCGAGCCGCTCAGCCCGCATGCCATCGGCGGCACGCTGGCCGTGGTGGCGGGCATCGCGTTGATCTCGGGCTGGGGCACGGCCAAGCGCCTGCAGGCGATCGACATCGCCATCCCGCTGGGCGCGGCCTTCGTGCGCGGCATGGCGCAGACCTTCGTGAAGATGGGCATGGGCTTCTGGGCCAACACCTTCGCCGCGACCCTGGTGGTGTACACGGTGTCGTCCTTCACCGTGCTGGCCTCGCAGAAGCGCGATGCCGGGGCTGCCGGTACGGCCAAGGCCGGCTGGCCCTTGCGCGGCGTGCTCTGGTTCAGCCTGGTGGGCCTGCTCAACGGCGCGGCGGTGTTCGTGCTCTACCTGGGACTGCGCACCGGCGCCGTGTCGGTGGTGTCGCCGATCGGCGCGAGCTTCCCGTTGTTCGCGCTGGTGTTCTCGGCGATGCTGTCGCGCACCCTGCCCACGCCGCGCGCGGTGGCGGGCGCACTGGTGACGGTGGCAGGCGTCGCCTTGATCGTAGCCGGGTGAAAATGGCCCGAAAACAACATAAGTGGCTGATTATATTATGAAATTCAGACTCCTCCAGCTTGTACTCCTGCCCGGCCTTGCCGCATTGCCCGGCATCGCCGCGGCACAGGCGTTCCCGTCCAAGCCCATCCGGCTGGTCGTGAGCACCGCGCCCGGCGGCGGCGGCGACGTGACCGCGCGCCTGCTGTCGCCGCGCCTGTCGGAAGGGCTGGGCCAGAACGTGCTGGTGGAAAACCGCGCCGGCGGCAGCGGCCTGATCGCCGGCGAGTACGTCTCGCGCCAGCCGGCCGACGGCCACACCGTGCTGCTGGACATCACCTCGCACGCGGTGAACCCGGCCTTGGTGCTGAAGATGCCCTACGAGCCGCTGCGTGACCTGCTGCCGGTGACGCAGGTGATCCGCGCGCCCAACGTGCTGGTGGTGCATCCCTCGGTGCCGGCGACGACCACGGCCGAGTTCATCGCCTGGGCCGGCGCGCAGCCCGGCGGCGTGTCGGTGGCGTCCTCCGGCAACGGCTCGGCGCAGCACCTGGCGATGGAGATGTTCCGACAGCGCACCAGGCTCACCATGGTGCACGTCCCTTACAAGGGCGGCGGCCCGGCGCTGGCCGACGTGGTGGCCGGACAGGTGCCCGCCTTCTTCGCCTTCCTGTCCTCGGCCGCGCCGCACATCCGCGCCGGCAAGCTGCGCGCGATCGCGGTGACCACGCCGCAACGCGCGCAGGCCATGCCGGAGGTGCCCTCGGTGGCCGAGTCCGGCGGCGCGCTGGCGGGCTTCGAGATCTACGACTTCAACGGCCTGTTCGTGCCCGGCGGCACGCCCCCCGAGGTGGTCGCGCGCATCCAGCGCGAGGTGGCGCGGGTGCTGGCCATGCCCGAGGTGCGCGAGCGCCTGGCCGCGATTGGCGCCGAGCCGCTGGGCAGCACGCCGGCCGAGTTCACCGCCTTCCTTCGCCGCGAGATCGAGCGCTTCCGCGTGATCGTGCGCGAGGCGGGGATCAAGGCGGAGTAGGCATCGCGCTGCACCGCGTCATTCCTCTCGCGGGCAAATCGTTTTCACGCGTCCGGGCGCACTGCGGCGATATGCGGCGCGGCGGTGGTTAGAATGCGTCCCGAGGAGGATCACTGCACATGGGCAAGCCCTGGCGCGACCACGAGGAACACCCGCTCAGCGCGGAGTCGCTGCGCGCGCTGTTCGACAACGAGATTGCCTGCATCCGGGTGCGCGGCTTCGCCACGGCGCAGGAGTCGGCCGACTTCGTCGCCGCGATGGACGGCGTCGGGCTGGCGCATGAGTACAAGGTGCTCGGCCCGAACGTGAAGCACCGCCCGCGCTACCTCGGCGTGCCCCAGTTCGAGTACCGCAAGCGCCCCAAGGCGGACTACTTCGCGACCGTCGAGCGCGCGTGCAGCGAGCAGCGCGCCGTGTTCGAGCGCTGTGGCTTCGACGCGCTCGAGCGCCTGGCGCGGATGCTGCGTGCCGCCGCGCCGGGCCGGTCGGTGAGCCTGGCCGAGGAGCCCGGCCACGGGCACTACTTCGCCGGCATCATCCGCGACACCACCGGCGGGACCAACCTGCACATGGATTTCGCGCGCGTGTCCGCGTCGGACTACGCGATCGCCGGGAACGACGCGCAGATCGCCACCAATTTCTACGCCAGCGGCACGGACGAAGGCGGGGAGACCACGGTCTACAACCTGCATTTCGTGCCGCCCCCGATGCCGCCGGGCCAGGTGTTCGAGATCTCGCCGTTCCGCGAGGAGTGGGTCTCCGGCTGCGAGTCCCACACCTTCAAGCCCGTGGCGGGCGACCTGGTCATGTTCAATTCGCGCTGCCCGCACCGGGTGCACTGGAACCCGCGCGACGACGGACAGCGCCGCACCGGCATGGGCACCTTCATCGGTCGCAAGCCCGGTGGCGACATGGTGCTGTGGTCATGACGCGCGCATTGCAGGCCGTACTGCATTCCATCGAACGCCGGGTGCTGGCCACCCTGCTCGCGCTCTTGTCCGCGGGCGCCATGGCGCAGGGCGCAGGCGCCTACCCCGAGAAGGGCGTGCGCGTGCTGGTGCCGTTCGCCCCGGGCGGGATCGCCGACGGCACGGCGCGGGGCATCGCGCAGCACCTGTCGGAGACCTGGGGACGTCCCTTCGTGGTCGAGAACCGCCCGAGTGCCGCGAGCATCCTGGCCTTCACCACCGTGGCCAAGGCAGCGCCCGACGGCTACACCCTGCTGCTGGCCAATACCAACATCGCCACCAACCCCAGCCTGTACGCGAAGCTGGACTATGACGCGGACCGCGACCTGGTCCCGGTGGCCTTCGGCCTGCTCACGCCGGGCGTGCTGGTGGTGCATCCTTCGGTGCCGGCGGCGAACTATGCCGAGCTGGTGGCGCTGGCCCGCGCCCAGCCGGGCAAGGTCAACTTCGCCTCGGTGGGCATCGGCAGCTTCCCGCACCTGGCGCTGGAGATGCTCAAGCAGATGGCGGGGCTGGACATGGTGCACGTGCCCTACAAGGGCTTTGCGCCGGCGATGACGGCGGTGCTGGCCAACGAGGTGAGCCTGCTGGCGCTGGACATCCCGGCGGCGCTGCCCCAGGTGCGCGCCGGCAAGCTGCGCGCGCTCGCCTCCACCGGCCTGCGCCGCTCCAGCGCGCTGCCCGACCTGCCCTCGGTTGCCGAACTCGGGCTGCGCGACTACGAAGCCGTCGGCTGGCTGGGCATCATGGCGCCCGCCGGCACGCCGCGCGACATCGTCATGAAACTGAACGAGGAGATCAACCGCGGCGTGCGGCGCAACGACCTGTTCGGTCGCTACACCAGCACCGGCGCCGAGATCCAGCCCGGCTCGCCCGAGGACTTCGGCGCGTTCATACGCAGGCAGGGCGCCGCCTGGGGCCGCGTGATACGCGCCGGGAACGTGAAGGCGGAATAGCCGCTCCCTTCAGCGCAGGGGCAGCCTGCCATCGCGTGACGGCAGGCACGCCGCGCCGATCACTCGGCGATGGCTTTCACGCCGCGCGGATCACTCCGCGAAGGCTTTCACGCCGCGCGGATCACTCCGCGAGGGCTTTCACACCGCGCCGATCACTCGGCGCGCATGTTCCTTTCCTTGATCACCCGGCCCCACTTGGCGGATTCGGCGCGCAGGTAGGCGGCGAATTCGTCCGGGCCGCTGGCGACCATGTCCAGGCTGTTCTGCTGGAACACCTTTGCGAGTTCCGGGCCGGCCATGACCTTCTTCACGCGATCGGCGAGCAGGTTCAGCAGCGGGCGCGGCGTGTTCTTCGGCGCGAGCAGGCCGTGCCAGGTGACGAACTCGTAGTCGGGCAGCGACTCGGCCACGGTGGGCAGGTCGGGGAACGCGCTGGCGCGCTTCGGGCTGGTGATGCCCAGCGCGCGCAGCTTGCCGGCCGCCACGTGCGGCGCGGCCTCGGACACGCCGGCGAAGATGATCTGCGTGTCGCCGGCCAGCACCCCGGCCAGGCCCGGCCCGCCGCCCTTGAAGTGGATGGCGACCGTATTGGTCTTCGCCATGAAGTTGAACAGCTCGGCGGCGATGTGCGGGTTGGACCCGGCGCCGGCGGTGGAGAAGTTCAGCGTGCCGGGCTTCGCGCGCGCGAGCTCGATCAGCTCCTTCACCGAACGCGCGGCCACGGAGGTGTGCACCGCCAGCGTGGTCGGCTGGTAGGTGAGCTGCGACACCGGCGCGAAGTCCGCCAGCGGGTCGAACGGCACCTTGGCGTACATGTAGGGATTGGCCACCAGTGGGATGGTGTGCACCATCAGCGTGTAGCCATCGGGCGCGGCCCTGGCCACCATCTCGGCGCCGATGTTGCCCGAGGCGCCGCTGCGGTTCTCGATCAGGAACTGCTGGCCGAAACTCTCGGACAGGCGCGGCGCGACCAGGCGCGCCACGGTGTCCACGCTGCCGCCGGGAGGAAAGGGCACGACCACGCGCACCGGCCGCGCCGGCCAGGCGTCCTGGGCGACGGCGGACGGCACCGCGATCGGGGCGGCCATCAGGATCGACAGCGAGGCTGCCGCGGCAGCCAGCGTGCGTGCGGTGCGTGCGTGGTTCATGTTCCCCTCCTCCTTGCGGCGACTTGCCGCATTCGTCCTCAGACCGAACCGATGAAATCCTTCTTGCCGATTTCCACGCCCATCTGGCGCAGGATCAGGTAGGTGGTGGTCATGTGGAAAAAGAAGTTCGTGAGGGCGTAGTTCAGCAGGTAGGGCTGGCCCTTGAAGGTGACCGGGTTGCCGCCCATCTTGATCTCGATGGCGCGCTCCTCGGAGCCGTCGATCTGCGCGGCGGGCAGGGACTTGCAGAACTCGATGGTCTTCGCGATGCGTGCCTGCATCTCCTGCAGGGTCTTCTCGTTGTCATCCCAGGCGGGCACTTCGACGCCGGCGAGTCGGGCGGACGCGCCCTTGGCGAAGTCGGCGGCGATCCAGATCTGGCGCTGGAAGGTCAGCATGTCGGGCGTCACGCGCCAGTTGAGGATGACGGCGTGGTCGACCTTCTTCGCGGCGGCGAAGGCGATGGCCTTGTCGAGGATAGCCGACAGGTTGCCCAGGTTCTTGGTGAACACGGGGACGGATGCCTGGTACATGGAGATGCTCATTGCGCGGGACCTCTGGTGTGGGAGTGGAGGCTGCGGATTGTACTGTCGCGGGACGGGCGGTGTGTGACACACCGCTTTCAACGGTCAGCGAGGCTGGACTCCCGCGATCGTCCGACCCGGTGCGGGAACGGCGAAGCATTGGACCGGCGCAGCACCCTCATCGCTACAAGGCCCCGTCATTCCTGACGGCGCGCAGCGGCGAACCGGAATCCAGTGTCGCTCCCGATTTCAAAGTCACTGGATTCCCGCTTTCGCGGGAATGACGGAGCCTTGGATCAGCGCTGCACCTTGGCCACCACAAAGTCTCCGTCATTCCGGACGCCGCGCAGCGGCGAGCCGGAATCCAGCGTCGCTCCCGATTACAAAGTCACTGGATTCCCGCTTTCGCGGGAATGACGGAGCCTTGGATCAGCGCTGCACCTTGGCCACCACAAAGTCTCCGTCATTCCGGACGCCGCGCAGCGGCGAGCCGGAATCCAGTGTCGTTCG